>NZ_CALPCT010000016.1:0-58660 GCF_943193075.1 Streptococcus caecimuris
ACTCAACTGTGCGGAGGTGGGACGACGAAATCGAATTCTAACGAATTACCGATTTCTGTCCCACTCTCTTTTCTTATTTATTCACGTTTTCCCATTTCCAGTTTTGAACTTCTGGAATGTCGTCTCCGTTTTCACGGATGTAGTCATGGTGGAAGGCGATTGTTTCATCCATCTTCGCTGCAAATGCGCTTGCTGCTTCTCCAAGAGCTGCATTAGCTGCATCTTGTGCCAAGTGGAAGCGATCCAACTCAGACATCACACGCATATCAAATGGTGTGGTGATATCCCCGTTTTCACGGTAACCATGTACACGAAGGTTATGATTGTGACGGTTAAAGAAGATATCACGGATCATGCCTTCGTAACCATGGAAGGCAAAGATAACTGGTTTATCAGTTGTGAAGACTTTGTCAAATTCTTCATCTGAAAGTCCACGCGCATCAACGGATGGGTGACGCAATTTCAAGATATCCACAACGTTGACAAAGCGGATCTTCAATTCTGGGAAGGCTTTGTGCAAGATTGTGATAGCTGCAAGAGCTTCTAAGTTTGGCTCTGTACCTGCAGCTGCAATAACAAGATCTGGCTCTTCATCTGCTGAAACAGTTGATGCCCAATCGATCACCTTGTATCCTTCACGAACCAATTCTTCTGCTTCAGCTGCTGAGTAGAATTGAGGACGTGGGTGTTTAGAAGAAACGATCAAGTTGATCATATCTTCTGCCTTGAAAGCTTCATCCATCACCGCAAGCAAGCTATTGGTATCTGCTGGCAAGTACTCGCGGATATATTCAGGAGTTTTTTCTGCCAAGTGAGTCAAGATACCTGGATCTTGGTGAGTGTAACCATTGTGGTCTTGTTGGAAGACAGTTGAAGTTGCAATCAAGTTCAAGGCTGGGTAGTTTTTACGCCATGTTGTATGTGTCTTAGACTTACGCAACCATTTGAAGTGTTGAGTAATCATAGAATCCACGACACGAAGGAAGGATTCGTAAGAAGCAAAGAATCCATGACGACCTGTCAAGACATATCCTTCAAGCATACCTTCTGCTTGGTGCTCTGACAATTGAGAGTCAATGACACGACCAGCAGGGCTCAAGGCTTCATCGTAGTCTGGTTTCATACGTCCTAACCATTGACGGCTTGTACGAGTGAAGACTTCTTGAAGACGGTTTGATTTGGTTTCGTCTGGACCAAAGATACGGAAGTTATCTGGGTTCGCATCTACCAAGTCTGCCGCATACTTACCAAATTCGATCATGTCTTGAGCCATGATTTCACCTGGTGTGTTGAATTGAAGGGCATGTTTCTTCCAATCAGCTGTGTTCATTGGTTTGATCACACCAGCATTTGTGATTGGGTTCATAGCCATTCGACGGTCACCTTTTGGTGCAATTTCAGCAATTTCAGGAACTAGTTTACCAGTTTCGTCGAACAATTCAGCTGGACGGTAAGATTCCAACCATGAAAGAAGGGCATCGACATGCTCCATGTGGTGAGCATCTACTGGGATTGGAACTTGGTGCGCACGGAATCCACCCTCGATTGGTGTTCCTTCCCATGCTTTTGGACCAGTCCAACCCTTAGGAATACGAGCAATCAAGACAGGATATACTGGTTGAGTTGCTTCTTCAGCAGAACCTTTACGAGCTTCTGCTTGGACTTTCTTGATTTCTTCAATTGCTTCATCCAATTTTTCAGCGAACAAAGCGTGTGCAGCTTCGTGGTCTTCTGAAATTGCAGTGACATTCGCAAAGATTGGTTTCCAACCAAGACCTTCAAAGAAGAGGGCCAATTCTTCGTCTGTTTTGCGTTCGAAGATGGTTGGGTTGTGGATCTTCCCTCCGTTGAGGTAGAAGATTGGAAGGATAGCCCCATCATTGACTGGGTTCAAGAAGGTATTTGACAACCATCCTGCCATCAATGGACCTGTTTCACCTTCACCATCACCGATAACTGTGGCAGCAATCACATCTGGATTATCCAATACAGCACCTGCAGCGTGAGAAAGGGCATAACCAAGTTCTCCACCTTCGTGGATAGATCCTGGTGTTTCAGGCGCCGCGTGAGAAGCGATTCCTCCTGGGAATGAGAAGATCTTACACAAGTGTTTGAAACCTTCTTCATTTTGAGGGATGTTTGGATTCAATTCAGTATAAGAACCATCTAAGTATGAGTTTGATACCATTACTTGTCCACCGTGACCTGGTCCTTCAATGTAGAACATATCCAAGTCGTATTTGTTGATGGCACGGTTCAAGTGAGCATAGATAAAGTTTTGCCCTGGTACAGTTCCCCAGTGTCCGATTGGGTGAGCTTTCAAGTCATTTTCAACGACTTCGCGCTTCAACAATGGGTTATCTTTCAAGTACATTTGAGCAGCTGAAATGTAGTTGGCTGCACGCCACCAAGCGTCTACTTTATCCAAGTAAGCTTTGCTGTTATAATCGACAGTCATCTTGTCTCCTCACAATTTCTAGACAGGTCTGTTGGACAACCTGTACGTTTGATGAATAATTTAAACAATCTGTTTTCCAGTCAAACAGATGATATTGAAGAAAATATTCAATATTACTTCTATTCTATCAAGAATTTCCCTTTTTGTACATTAGAAAGTAAGAAAAATATTCTTTGAACATCAAATTTTAATTTTCTACTAAAGTGGTCCTATTCCCTACAGGGATAGGTTTTAAAAAAAGACTTTGCTGATTTTTGCAAACGAGCAAAGTCCCAAATGAAATGGAGTCGGTTAAATGACTTTTTGACCTTTCTTGTAGACATCTGTCACGAGATTTGTCGCAAAGAAATAGAAGAGATAATCTAGATTTGGTGCATCAAAGATGGTAATGTCAGCCTGTTTGCCAACATCGAAAGAGCCGATTGTTTTAGCACGATCAACTGAATAGGCTGCATTGATGGTCACCGCATTGAGAATTTCTACTGGAGTTAGGCGCATCATGAAGCAACCCAGATGCATGGCAAACTGGAGATTGGCTGTTGGACAAGACCCTGGGTTGCTGTCCGTTGTTAGGGTGATAGCCATCCCAGCGTCCAACATCTTACGAGCCGGTGCATAGGTATCTTCCATGAGGCTGAAGGTTGTAGCAGGCAACAGATTGCCGATAACTTTGGCTTTTGCTAGTTTTTGAATCCCTTCATCCGTAATCACCATCAAGTGTTCTGCACTAGTAGATTCCAATTCAGCCGCCACGTCAACACCACCAATGGATTCGATTTCATCGGCATGAATCCGCAGTTTGAAGCCCATCTCCTTAGCTTTAGAAAGAAGATAGCGGGATTCATCTGCTGTAAAGACACCTTTTTCACAGAAAATATCACAGAACTCAGCTAGCTTTTCTTCCTTCACTTTGGGAAGCATTTGCTCCACAATGAGATCTAAATATTCTTGGGAACGGCCCTTGTATTCTGTTGGGATCGCATGGGCTGCCATAAAGGTTGATACCAGATCAATTTCATGATCCCGGTCCAAGGCAGCTACTACATCTAGTTGGCGTTTTTCAGTTTCCCAATCCAAACCATAGCCACTCTTGGCTTCGACAGTAGTCACCCCATGACGCAACATGTAATCCAACAGTCGTTCGGACTTGTCATAGAGATTATCGAAGGAAGCTTCTCGTGTCGCCCGAACCGTGCTCAGAATTCCACCGCCTTGAGCGAGGATGTCTAAGTAAGAAACACCTGCTAACTTTTTCGCAAATTCATGTTCACGACTGCCTCCATAGACCAAGTGGGTGTGGCAGTCAATCAGGCCAGGAGTCGCAACTTTTCCTTCACAGGATTTCACTTCCGTATGGTCATCAATCAGTTCTGGATCTGGTTGACCTGTCCCAACTGCAAGAATCTTTCCATCTTTAATGGCGATATAAGCATCGGAAAGAATTTTTGCCTCTGCCATCTCCTTGCCATAGAGAGGATGACCTAGATCATTCGGACAAAACAATTGGTTAAAGTGGGTTAATAGGATATCAGCAGACATATGAAACATTCCTTTCTATTTCCATTGTTATTCATTTTACAATTCTACAGGAAAAGCGTCAAAAAAAAGTCAAAAAGTTTTTCCCTCATTTTTTTTTGCTTTATTAAAAATTATATTTTTTTTTGACTCTTTATTGACGTTTCTTCGATACAATAAAGAAAATATAAATTCACAGTCCAACTATAAGGAGGGTTCTGCTATGTCATTTATAGACGAGAAAGAAATTGCAGCTGCTATGTCTGTCAAACTTGACTTTGATGTCCTACCTGAAAAGGCGACTTTTCAAGAAGGCATCCGTCGTGCACCTGATAGAGGCTTCCGCTTAACGCAAGCTCAGACTGAAATTGCCCTTAAAAATGCTTTGCGTTACATTCCTAAAAAATTCCACCAAGAGTTGATCCCAGAATTTCTGGAAGAACTGAGAACTCGCGGTCGGATCTATGGCTATCGCTTCCGTCCAAAAGATCGGATCTACGGAAAACCAATCGATGAGTACAAAGGAAAATGCACAGCTGCTAAGGCTATGCAGGTCATGATTGACAACAACTTGAGCTTTGAAATTGCTCTTTATCCATATGAATTGGTCACTTATGGGGAAACAGGATCTGTCTGTGCCAACTGGATGCAATACAACTTGATCAAGAAATACTTGGAAGTCATGACAGAAGACCAAACCTTGGTGGTTGAATCTGGTCACCCTCTTGGCCTCTTCAAATCGAAACCAGAAGCTCCTCGTGTCGTCATTACCAACGGTCTCTTGATCGGTGAGTATGACAACATGCGCGACTGGGAAATTGCTGAAGAGATGGGAGTGACCAACTACGGTCAGATGACGGCTGGTGGCTGGATGTACATCGGTCCACAAGGGATCGTTCACGGTACTTTCAACACCCTTCTCAATGCTGGTCGTCTCAAACTCGGTGTGCCTGATGATGGCGACTTGACCGGTAAACTCTTTATTTCATCTGGTCTCGGTGGAATGAGCGGAGCTCAAGGGAAAGCAGCTGAAATCGCAAAAGCGGTGGCCATCGTCGCTGAAGTGGACCGCTCTCGGATCGAAACTCGTCACTCTCAAGGCTGGATTAGCCAAGTGACAGACAGTGCCGAAGAAGCTGTGAAATTAGCTCAAGCAGCACTGGAAGCTGGTGAATCCACTTCGATTGCCTACCATGGTAATATCGTAGACTTGCTCGAATATGTCAACGAACACCAAGTCCATGTTCATCTCTTGTCTGACCAAACCTCTTGCCACAACGTTTATGATGGTGGCTATTGCCCAGTTGGCATTAGTTTTGAAGAACGGACACGTTTGCTGGCAGAAGACAAAGAAACCTTCCGCCGTTTGGTTGATGAAACCTTGGCTCGTCACTTTGCAGTGATCAAAGCCTTGACAGCTAAAGGTACTTACTTCTTCGACTACGGTAATGCCTTCATGAAATCTGTTTACGACTCAGGCATCAAGGAAATTTCTAAGAATGGCTTGGATGACAAAGACGGCTTCATTTGGCCATCTTACGTAGAAGATATCATGGGACCTATGCTCTTTGACTATGGTTATGGTCCATTCCGTTGGGTCTGCCTCAGCGGTAAACACGAAGACTTGATTGCAACTGACCATGCAGCCATGGAAGCGATCGATCCAACTCGTCGCTACCAAGACCGCGACAACTACAACTGGATTCGCGATGCGGAAAAGAACCAACTGGTGGTTGGTACACAAGCACGTATCCTCTATCAAGATTGCATGGGCCGTGTCAACATTGCTTTGAAATTCAATGAACTCATTCGCCAAGGCAAGATCGGACCGGTCATGATCGGACGTGACCACCACGACGTATCTGGTACAGATGCTCCATTCCGTGAAACATCAAACATCAAAGATGGTTCGAACGTCACTTGTGACATGGCGGTTCAATGTTACGCTGGTAACGCTGCTCGAGGTATGAGTCTCGTCGCTCTCCACAACGGTGGTGGTACTGGTATCGGTAAAGCTATCAACGGTGGATTTGGTCTCGTCCTAGACGGTAGCCACCGGATCGATGAAATCATCAAGTCTGCCATTGCCTGGGACACTATGGGTGGGGTTGCTCGTCGGAACTGGGCACGGAATAACCATGCCATTGAAACAGCGATCGAGTACAACCGTCTCCATGCAGGAACAGACCACATCACCATTCCGTATCTGGCAGATGAAGATTTGGTCAAAGAAGCCGTTCAAAAATTGTTTTAACATCAAAAAATAAAAACTGAGAAAGGGGAGGAAAATGCAAAGACTCCTCCTCCCCAACTTCTCCTATAAAAAGAGGTAATCATATGGCAAAAATTGTTGAGTGTATTCCAAACTTCTCTGAAGGACGCAATCAAGCTGTGATCGACGGATTAGCAGCAACAGCAAAAAGTATTCCAGGTGTCACTTTACTAGACTACTCGTCTGACACCAGTCACAACCGCAGCGTCTTTACACTCGTTGGGGATGAAGAAAGCATTCAAGAAGTGGCTTTCCAATTGGTGAAATACGCTTCTGAAAACATTGATATGACCAAGCACGAAGGCGAACACCCTCGTATGGGGGCAACAGACGTTTGTCCATTCGTTCCCGTTAAAGATATCACTACAGCTGAATGCGTTGAGATTGCTAATAAAGTGGCCGAACGCATCAATCGTGAATTAGGTATTCCAATCTTCCTTTACGAAGATGCTGCAACTCGCCCAGAACGGAAGAACTTGGCTAAAGTGCGTAAAGGACAATTTGAAGGAATGCCAGAAAAATTGTTGGAAGAAGACTGGAAGCCAGACTACGGTGAACGCAAGATTCACCCAACTGCAGGGGTTACAGCTGTCGGTGTCCGGATGCCACTCGTTGCTTTCAATATCAACCTTGATACAGACGACCTAGAGATTGCCAATAAGATTTCTAAAATCATTCGTGGATCAAGCGGTGGATACAAATACTGTAAAGCGATCGGTGTCATGCTAGAAGATCGCAACATCGCCCAAGTCTCCATCAACATGGTCAACTTGGAACAATTCCCATTGTATCGTGTTGTGGAAACCGTTCGTTTCGAAGCACAACGTTACGGTGTTCGCATCATCGGAACAGAACTTATCGGACTGGCTCCTGCTAAGGCTTTGATCGACTCTGCTGAATACTACTTGCAATTAGAAGACTTTGACTACAGCAAACAAGTCTTGGAAAATCACTTGTTGGGTTAGAAAGGGAGTTCTATGAAACTAGTTGACTTAAGTATTACGGAGTTTGCCAAAGTTCTTGGTTCAGATGCTCCAGCTCCAGGTGGTGGTTCTGCTGCTGCTCTATCTGCTGCGAATGGGATTTCCCTTACAAAAATGGTCTGTGAACTGACCATTGGAAAGAAAAAATACGCAGAATTTGAAGACCATATCAAAGGGGTTCATGAAAAAAGCGCTCAACTCCAAGACCAATTACTAGAAGCCATCGACAAGGATACAGAAGCTTTCAACGTCGTATCAGCTGTCTTTGATCTTCCAAAAGAAACCGAAGAAGAGAAAGCTGCTCGTCGTGAAGCCATGCAAAAAGCTCTGAAACATGCGACAGTATCTCCTTTCTCTATGATGGAACTCATCGTTGAAGCTCTTGAAACCACCAAAGAAGCTGTTGGCAAGTCCAACACCAATGCGGCTAGTGACCTAGGGGTAGCTGCTCTGAATCTTAAAGCTGGCCTTCAAGGTGCTTGGCTCAATGTCTTGATCAACATTTCAGGAATCAAGGACCAAGACTTCATCCAAGAATACCACGGCAAGGGACTCAAACTTCTCCAAACCGGTTCTGATCTTGCAGATAATATTTACCAAACCATTTTAGAAAGTCTATCTTAAACCTAGCAAATAAAAATAAAGAAAGAAGGGATTCTATGGTTTTATCGGATATTGAAATTGCCAATTCTGTCCAAATGAAGCCCATCACCGATATCGCTGCTGAACTTGGATTGACTGAAGACGACATTTCGCTCTACGGAAAATACAAGGCAAAAATTGATAGCAACCAACTGGAACAACTCAAGGATAAGGAAGATGGAAAGCTGATCCTCGTGACAGCCATCTCACCAACACCTGCTGGAGAAGGAAAGACAACCACCTCTGTTGGCTTGGTCGATGCTCTTTCAGCTATTGGTGAAAAAGCCGTCATTGCCTTGCGCGAGCCTTCTCTTGGCCCTGTCTTTGGGATCAAGGGTGGAGCTGCCGGTGGCGGGTACGCCCAAGTGGTTCCAATGGAAGATATCAACCTTCACTTTACCGGAGACTTCCATGCCATTGGGATTGCCAACAACTTGCTTGCAGCCTTGATTGACAACCACATCCATCATGGCAATGAGTTGGGCATCGATTCTCGTCGCATCACCTGGAAACGGGTGGTCGACATGAACGACCGTCAACTCCGCCATATTGTCGACGGCCTTCAAGGAAAAACAAACGGGGTTCCTCGTGAAGATGGCTTTGACATCACCGTGGCTTCTGAAATCATGGCCATTCTCTGTCTCTCAGAAAATATCCTTGACCTCAAAGAACGCCTCGATCGCATCATCATTGGGTACAACTACCAAGGACAACCAGTGACAGCCAAAGACCTCAAAGCGGGCGGTGCTATGGCTGCCGTCCTTAAAGATGCCATTCATCCAAACTTGGTGCAAACCTTGGAGCATACTCCTGCCATCATCCACGGCGGACCATTTGCCAATATTGCTCATGGCTGTAACAGTGTGCTGGCTACTAAACTAGCCCTCAAATATGCAGACTATGTCGTGACAGAAGCTGGCTTCGGAGCAGACCTCGGTGCTGAAAAATTCATCGATATCAAGTGCCGCATGGCCGGGCTCAAACCTGCTGCCGTTGTCCTCGTCGCAACCATCCGTGCTCTCAAGATGCATGGTGGAGTTGCTAAAGCGGACCTGGCTACTGAAAATGTCCAAGCCGTTATTGATGGACTACCAAACCTAGACAAACACTTGGCCAACATCCAAGAAGTCTATGGACTACCTGTGGTCGTTGCCATTAACAAATTCCCGCTGGATACAGAAGCTGAGCTAGAAGCTGTCTATGAATCTTGTAAGAAACGCAATGTAGATGTGGTCATTTCAGATGTCTGGGCAAAAGGTGGAGCTGGTGGTCGTGACTTGGCTGAAAAAGTCATTCAACTGGCTCAAGAAGAAAACCACTTCTCTTATGTCTATGATGAAGAAGACAGCATTGAAACAAAATTGACCAAGATCGTCACAAAAGTCTATGGTGGTAAAGGCATCAGCTTAACACCAGCGGCCAAGCGCGAACTCAAAGAATTGGAAGCTCTGGGCTTCTCAAACTACCCAATCTGTATGGCCAAAACCCAATATTCCTTCTCAGATGATGCGAAGAAGATGGGAGCACCAAAAGACTTCACTGTTAAAATCAGTAATCTTAAGGTGGCTGCCGGAGCTGGCTTCATTGTAGCTCTCACTGGTACCATTATGACCATGCCTGGCCTACCTAAAGTTCCTGCCAGTGAAAAGATTGATATCGATGCCCACGGCAATATCACTGGTCTCTTTTAAGAAAGAAGGCGTCCTATGGTGACTCTCCTTCATCTTACCCCCGCAGATTATCAAATTTCTACCTGGTCCGGTGGCCAAACCACCCAACTCTTTCTCTCCCCAGAGGGAGGAAGCTATCCAGATCGGACCTTTGACTTCCGCCTCTCTACTGCAACGGTAGAGGTTGAAAAAAGTAACTTTACCGATCTTACCGGCTACCACCGAATCTTGATGCCCTTGAATGCCTCCATTAGGCTCACCCATCACCATAAAGAAGTGGTTTTGAACCCCTTTCAAAGCTACTTCTTTGATGGGGGAGATCCTGTATCTAGCCAAGGGACTTGTCAAGACTTTAATTTGATTTACAAACCTTCTTATCAGGGGCATATGAGTGCTATATCCCCAAAAGAGAGTGTCAAAAGTCAGAGTCGCTATCAATTGATCTACGCTCTCTGTCCACTAACACTCGAATGGGGAACCAATCATTCTCAAACCCTCCAAACTCACGAGCTCCTGGTGATCGAACAAGCATCTCCTCTTCAAGAGATGACAATCACGTTTTTACCCCATCAGTCTGGGGAGCAACCGATTGCTATCTGGACTGGACTACAATAATGTTCACAAAGGAGAAACATTATGAACGGAGCACATAAACAGTCGATTGAGGAACAAGAAAAAGCGAAATTCAGCTTTAGCGGTGCCACTCTTTACGGTATCAACGCCGTCATCGGATCTGGTATCTTTCTCCTCCCTCAAAAAATTTATTCTGGCCTCGGACCAGCTTCTCTAGCTGTCATGTTCGGGGTTGCTATTCTCGTCATGCTACTATCAGCCTGTCTGGCTGAAACAGCTGGCTACTTCGACAAAAACGGTGGAGCCATGCAATACTCAAAAGCCGCTTTCGGAGACTTCGTTGGCTTTAACGTTGGGATTCTCGGTTGGGCCGTTACTGTTATCGCTTGGGCTGCCATGTTAGCCGGCTTTGCTAAGATCTTCATCATCACCTTCCCAGCATTTGAAGGCTACAACCTTCCGATCAGTATCGGTATGCTGATTCTCTTGAGTCTGATGAACATTGCTGGTCTGAAAACCTCTAAGATGTTTACTCTGACAGCTACCGTTGCAAAATTAATTCCAATTGTCCTCTTCTCACTCTTTGCCATCTTCTTCATTTCCGGTGGGGTGAGCAAGGGCAACTTCACACCTTTCCTTCAATTGGAAAGTGGAACAAGCCTCTTCAGTTCTATTTCTAGTACAGCCGTCTACATCTTCTACGGTTTCATCGGATTTGAAACCATGTCTATCGTTGCAGGGGAAATGCGCAACCCTGAAAAGAACGTTCCCCGCGCTATTCTAGGTTCTATCAGTATTGTATCTGTTCTCTACATGTTGATCATCGCAGGAACAATCGCCATGCTTGGTGGTCGCATTATGCAAACTGGTGCACCAGTACAAGATGCATTTGTCGAAATGATTGGCCCTATCGGAGCTCCACTTGTTTCTTACGGAGCCCTCATTTCAATCGCCGGTCTAAACATCGGTGAATCCATCATGGTCCCTCGTTTTGGTGCCGCATTAGCAACTGAAAAACTCTTGCCAGAAGGGCTTGGAAAAACAAACTCTAAGAATGCCCCTGTCATTGCCATTATCATCTCTGGTATCTTCGCTTTCTTACTCTTGTTATCTGGCTCTTTCGAATCATTAGCAACCTTCAGTGTTGTCTTCCGTTTCTTCCAATACATTCCAACTGCTTTGGCAGCTATCAAACTCAGAAAAATGTACCCAGACAAAAAGGTTACCTTCCGAGTACCATTTGGTCCCGTTATCCCAGTTCTAGCTGTTGTCATCAGTATCTTGATGATTGCAGGGGACAACATGATGAACTTTGTTTGGGGTGCCATCGGTCTCGTGATCGCAAGTGGACTCTACTTTGTTTTCCACGGTGATAAACTACACAAATCTAAAGTCCTTCCTCACTAATTTTCTTTACACAGTAGATGGGAACAGAGACGGGAGCGAAGCTCGGTTTTGCTCCCTACCCCATCTAGGACTCCACGAATGTCAAACCTGGGCCCTTTTCTCTAAGACTCTTCTCAAACTTCTTAAGATCAATAGACAATGGGCTCATGTTTGGTATTCAAACTGAAGTATACACATCTACTTCCACAGAACAATTATTCATAATCGGAGGTTTTATATGACTCAATTGATTCATTTAGACGGCAATAGCTTAACACTCGAAGACGTCATCGCTGTAGCTCGCCATGGTGCCCAATGTGAGCTTGACGAACAAGCAAAAGAAGCTGTCGTCGCATCCCGTAAAATTGTCGATGATATCGTCCGTGAAAAACGAGTTGTCTATGGTGTGACCACTGGCTTTGGTTCCCTCTGTAATGTCAGCATCTCTCCAGAAGATACTGTTCAACTGCAAGAAAACTTGATCCGAACACACTCATCTGGTTTCGGTGATCCACTTCCTGAAGATGCCGTTCGTGCCATCATGCTGATCCGTATCAACTCGCTCTTGAAAGGCTATTCTGGCATTCGTCTGTCAACTGTTGAAAAACTGTTGGAATTGCTCAATAAAGGAGTCACTCCTTATATTCCTGAAAAAGGCTCTCTCGGAGCTTCTGGAGACTTAGCACCACTTGCTCATATGGTTTTACCAATGCTAGGTCTTGGACGCGCCTACTACAAAGGAGAACTTCTCAGTGGCCAAGAAGCCTTAGATCGTGCTGGTATTGAAAAGATCCAATTGGCTGCCAAAGAAGGGCTTGCCTTGATCAACGGTACGACCGTCCTAACGGGTATCGGTGCTCTTGCGACTTATGATGGTATCCAACTGCTCAAACTGTCTGACATTGCCGGTGCTCTCTCAATGGAAGTCCACAATGGGATTACCAGTCCATTCGAAGAAGACCTCCATACTATCCGTCCTCAAAGTGGACAATTGGCAACTGCTCGCAACATCCGTAACCTTCTTGAAGGAAGCAAGAATACCACTGTTGCGACTCAACAACGGGTCCAAGATCCTTATACACTTCGCTGTATCCCTCAAATACATGGAGCCAGCAAGGATTCTATTGCTTACGTAAAAGAAAAAGTTGAAATCGAAATCAACTCTGTCACAGATAACCCAATCATTACCAAAGAAGGACACGTCATCTCAGGAGGTAACTTCCACGGTGAACCAATGGCGCAACCATTTGACTTCTTAGGCATTGCCCTTTCTGAAATTGGGAACGTATCTGAACGTCGGGTGGAACGCTTGGTCAACAGCCAACTCAGTAAATTACCATCCTTCTTGGTCAAACACCCTGGACTCAACTCAGGCTTCATGATTACCCAGTATGCTTGTGCATCCCTTGCATCGGAAAATAAAATTTTGGCTCACCCTGCTAGTGTCGATTCTATTCCATCTTGTGAAAACCAAGAAGATTTCGTCAGCATGGGAACGACTGCCGCTCGTAAAGCAGCAGAAATTCTTAAAAACTCACGTCGCATCGTTGCTACTGAAATCATGGCAGCTTGCCAAGCTTTGGATCTCAAGCCAGAAAATCATGAACTTGGTAAAGGTACAAAACCAGCTTATGAGCTGATTCGTCAAAAACTGAACTTCATTGAATTTGACAAAGATATCGAAATCTTTGAAGAACTTAATAAAGCATCTGCTGTTGTCGAAAGCGAAGAATTCTTAGCAACCATCGAAAAAGCAGTTGACTTAAGCATTCAATACTGATACAGTAAGAATAAAGCAAAACAGAGGCTGGCGATCTTCTCAGCCTCTGCCTGCTTTCAGAAAAATAAGGGAGGCGACAAGCTTGCTCACAAACTACTATCCAATGACCTACAGCTACTACCAAGGTAGCATCGAGGACAATCCCTACACGGCCAAATGGGGAATGGTCACCAAATTTTTAGACCTAAACGACGAGACCCTCACTCCATTTGAGGGGATGACCTTTGGGATCATCGGCTTTAAGAGCGACAAAGGAGTCTATATCAATAATGGGCGTGTAGGAGCAGTCGAGGGTCCTACAGCCATCCGTTCTCAAATCGCTAAACTTCCATGGCACTGGGGAACCAATGTGACAGTGTATGATGTGGGAAATATTGACGGGCCTAACCATTCACTAGAAGAACTCCAAGAAAGTCTCTCACAAGCGATCCAGCGCATGTACCAATTAGGGATCCAACCCATTGTCCTAGGAGGCGGTCACGGAACTGCTTACGGCCACTATCTAGGGATTCAATCCAGTTTAGAAAAAGATGAACAACTGGCTGTGATCAATCTGGATGCCCACTTTGATTTGCGACCTTACGACCAAACCGGTCCCAATTCTGGAACAGGTTTTCGTCAAATGGCTGATCATGCGAAAGAAAAAGGTCAGGACTTCCCTTACCTCATCCTGGGGATCCAAGAGCACAATAACAACCTCTTCCTCTTTAATTACGTTGCTAAAACACCAAGCATTGATTTTTTAACTGGCCAAGATCTCTTCCAGATGAGCCACCAAGCCATTCTGGATCGAATCGATCAATTTTTAGAAAACCAAACCGCAATCTATCTGTCTATCGATATGGACTGCTTTGCGGTCGGTTCTGCTCCAGGTGTTAGCGCCATCCAATCACTTGGTGTCGATCCTAAACTAGCCCTCCTGCTTCTCCAACACATTGCTGCTAGTGGTAAGCTAATCGGATTTGATGTCGTGGAAGTTTCTCCTCCTCATGACATTGACAATCATACTTCAAATCTTGCTGCGACCTTTATCTTTTACTTGACCCAAATATTGGCGCAACAAAAACTGAACTAAGAAGATTTCTACACACATAAAAAGCATAGAAACACCCATTACTAGGGTATTTCTATGCTTTTTCTTCATTTTCAGACACAATGATCTTTGCCTGAAAAGAGGACAGGCCACTTAGCCTTCTCTTATGATTTAGGCAAGAGACACTACAGGTCTTTTAATTTCTTAAGAAACTGACGATCTCTGTAGGGATTCAAGTGTTGCTCTGCTACCTTCTTGTAGTAATTCTTATCTTCTTTCAAGAAGGTACTCAAGGCAGGAGCGAGCTCTTCTCCCTTCTCCTTTTGATCAGATAAGAAAGCTAATAGATAATGAACCATCCCCTTATCCCGCGAATTGGCAGATGGATTCATCGTCCTTTCTTTTCGAGCCAGATAAGCCGCAACCTTCTCCTGATCCCCTTGCTGACAAGCAATCAAGGATTGGTAAAATTCGAGCAATTCTTCCTTCCAAGGGAATCGAACACTGGATAAAATCTTCTGGGCTCTATCAAAACAGAGGCGAGCTTGGATCAAATCTCCCTTCCAATAATAGGCGATCCCAAGATCAATATCAAAGACGACACGGACGGAATCAACAGCTTGATCCCCCACTAAACGCAGAACCTCTTCTAAGTGGGTGACGGCTACTTGGAAATGGCCTCTCACTTGCTCGATTTCAGCGAGATAGGCCAAAGAAGCCGCAATTTGAATGGCATACTTGGTCTGCATGCTATTAGTCAAACTAAAGCAATCAATGGAGCGATACAGATGCCGGGTCGCCTGCTCCTCATCCCCAACCATCAGGTGATACAAGCCTTTCAAACGCAACTGGATCGCGATGACCTCATGATTATTAGCTTGGATGGCATCTTCCAAAGCCAAATCTGTATAATAGGCCATCTCAGAGATATTTTCCGTTTGAATGCAATAATAAATGATTTGCCGATACCCCTCTAAGAGGAAGTCGGATTGCTTCAGTTCCCGCGCATAGGAGATGACTTTTTGGATATCATGAATCCCCTTTTGATACTCCCCACTTCGAATAAAATAGCGACCTTCTAAGTACAAGTAACGCAGTTGTAAATACTTGTATTCTCTATCTCTTTGGTGCCTTGAAAAGAGGTTATCTAATTCTTGGCGAATGCGGGATAGCTCTCCAAAAATGTCCAAATGGCTATTTGTACCATCTGATAGGAACCCCTCATCTACCTTGGAATAAATCGGAAACAGCTCATGCTCCAGCTGAAGGATTTCTTCTAAGTAGGTCAACTCAAAAGATATGGAGCGCAGGAGATTTTGGGATTGCTTGTATTGGTAGGCAATTTCCTTATAAAGAAGAAGGTCCGTCGAATCTTCTAAAGTTTCTTCCAATTTTTGCGCAATTTGTTGGTGGAAGAGCCGCCGTCTAGCTGGCGAAAGAAGATGGTAAAAGTACATAGCTACCAATTGCTTGCAGAATTGAACCATGAGAGCCTCTCCTTCTTCTACGATTGAGACGATCGCTCTTTCAGATAAAGGCTCGATTAATTCTGTCAAAACAGGAAGCTCTGTAGCCGTCAATTCCGCCAAGATAGACAGAGAAATTGGCTTATGAAAACAAGATAGGTAGTGTAGAAGAGCCTCTTCCTCGCTGCTCATATCCCCAAGCTCCTGAGAAAGATAAGCTTGAATGATATCAGGCAAGGGTTCTAAATTTTCATTTTCTTTCCACTCTTCGATATAGCTGGATAGTAAGAAGGGACTGCCCTCACTCCATTCGACCATCTGCTCTATCACGGCCGGCTCTATTGCTCCCAGTTCCCCTTTCAAGAGAGCACGACTTTCACTTGGTTCAAAATTGGTCAACTCTAGTTGAGACAAGCGTTTCTCTACCTTCAAGCCCCCCAAGAAATGGACAAAGAAATCTGGTAGAGGCTCTTCCGCTGTAAAAATTAGTTGCCATTTCTCCTGATTTCTTCGCTCTTCTAGTTGTTTCACTTTTTCTAGAGACACTGCATCGATCCACTGGGCATTTTCAAGAAGAATCAGGAGCGGTTTTTCTTTGCTAAGGCCTTGAAGCTGATTCCACACTGAAATGAGATCATCCTCCCCTTCCAGAAATGGAATCCCCATCTCATCTCCCAGTTTCTCTAGCGCTTGTTTGAGATCATTCCAGCTGCTTCCTTCGTAGCGTTGACTAGTAGCTTTTCCTTCAACCTTGATAAAGTTAATACTGCGATTGGACATCAAGACCAACTGTCGTAACAGACGTTTCTTACCTGTCCCAGATTGCCCCATCACGAGAAAAGGACCTACTGCTTCACCCGTCTCGACTAAGGAAAGGTATTCCTCGAGTTGTGAGAGTTCTTGTTTGCGGCCAAAAAAGGAAAGTTCACGGATATTCAAGCGATTGGTCAGTTTATGAGTTCGTTTAGCTTCCAAAACGGAGTGATAAAGTTCCTCAATCGCTCGACTGGGACGCACACTGAGCTCGCGATCCAATAAATCGACAAGTTTATAATAGGTCTCGAAAAATTTTCCTAGCTGATGATGGAAGCTATAATACTCCATCAAGAGCTGGTAGTTTTTCTCTTCAAATTCATCCAACTCTACCAAATGATGGAGCAAGAGTTCTATCCTAGGATCTGCAAAACCGACCTGCTCAATTTTTTGATAACAACTTTCGACATAGAGCTTCCTATAAGCATCTCGTTTGCGAGAAGCCCACTGGTCAAAGTCTTCATCATCCTTGACATAGAAGCCCTCTAGAAAGTCTCCCCGATAGAGATCTAAGGCACTTAGTGGATCTCTTTCAAAGAGCTGAACATCCAACGAAAGATTCAAGTCAGGATTAAGGGCCAAACTACTCCGGCTTGGTGAGACAATGATATCTCCCTCAAAAATTTTATTGGCCTGATAAACCGTATTCCGTAAGTTTTTGCGAGCCACTTGGTTTTCCTTATCTCCCCAAAGGATACCGGCTATTTCATCACGGTTAACTTGCCCCATGACTGCCAAGTAATAAAGCAAGGCCTCCATCTTCGAGAAAGAAAATCGAATATCTTTCTGATTGAAAACAACCTTAGGGGGTCCAAATAACTTTAACGTGAGATCTTTCTTCATTGCAAGCGCCTCCAAAAACTTCATATTAATACTATAAAAAAAAAGTTGGCTTTTAGCAAGTAATTTATCCAAATAAAAAGAGACTGAGAACGATTCTTTCTCAATCTCTACACTTCCTACTAAAAGTGTTGATTAATTCCCTTCAAAATTCGGTTGATGAGCAAATAAATCCTTTGTCGCTTGGTAGACGTGGTAAGCGACATCTTCATTGTTCATGGTGTAAAGATGGACACCTGCCACATCTTGAGTAACCAAATCAACGATTTGATCGACTGCATAAGCCAAGCCAGCTGCGCGAAGAGACTTTGGATCATGCTCATACTTGTCTAGAATGGCTTTAAACTTCCGTGGGATATGAACATTTTCACAAGTCTTAAGGAGACGAAGGGCCTGATTGCGATTGAGAATCGGCATCACTCCTGCATGAATAGGAACATTGATCCCAGCCAAGGTACACTTATCCTGAAAATCATAGAAACGCTCATTGTCAAAGAAAAGTTGAGTGACCAAGCTAGAGCACCCTGCATCTACCTTCTTTTTAAGATTTTGAATATCTGAAATTTGGTTTGGAGAATCTGGGTGTCCCTCAGGATAGCAAGCACCAATTACCTCAAAATGGGGAGCTTCTGTTTTGATAAATTCAATCAGATCCGTTGCATAACGAAAGTCTTTTAAAGGTTCCACACCAGGGATAATATCCCCACGAAGAGCCAAAATCCGATGAACCCCTACTTCATCTAACTCATGAAGAGTATCGGCCACTTTTTCCTTGCTCAAATAGACGGCTGGCAAGTGAGCAATCGTCGGAATAGACAATTCATTTTGAATGTAATTGGCTAAAGCAACCGTCGTCTCTTTGATATTGTATTTATTATTGCTAGCGGTCACACTAATAAAGTGAGGAGCTAGCTCCTGCATATTTGCCAAAGCACGTAAGAGTTTGGCATTGCCTACTTCAGGATTTGGAGGAAAAACTTCAAATGACAGAGACGGTGTGTGTTGTGACATATTCTATCCTTTTCTTTTGTTTTGTTGATCAAGAACTCTGAGCCACTGTTTCTAGGATAAGGGATGATTCGAAAACCCTCTACACGATGATAGAAGGTCCTCGAAACATTTTCTTACAAGTGTTCACGCGCTTCTTTAGCAGCATTAACTAGTTTGATCAAGCTTTCTTTTGTTTCTTTAATTCCGCGAGTCTTCAAACCACAGTCAGGGTTGATCCAAACTTTGCCACTTGGTACTTTCGCCAAGATCGCTTCGATAGTGTGATCAATTTCACCGTCTTGTGGGACACGTGGTGAGTGAATATCGTATACCCCAGGTCCAACTTCTGTTTGGAAGTTTTTGGCTTTCAACTCATCCAAGATTTCAAGGTTTGAACGGCTAGCTTCAAATGAGATAACGTCCGCATCCAAGTTGTCGATAGCTGGGATGATATCTGTAAATTCTGAGTAACACATGTGTGTGTGGATTTGTGTATCTGGCGCTACAGTTGAGTGTACCAAGCGGAAGGCTGGAATCGCCCAATCAAGATAGTCTTCATACCAGTCGCTACGACGGAGTGGCAATTTTTCACGAAGAGCAGCCTCGTCGATTTGGATAATTTTCACGCCTGCAGCTTCAAGGTCAAGAACTTCATCCTTAATGGCAAGAGCGATTTGAAGAGTAGAATCCTTGATAGAGATATCTTCACGTGGGAATGACCAGTTAAGGATGGTAACAGGTCCAGTCAACATCCCTTTAACAGGTTTATCCGTACGACTTTGTGCGTAGCTAGACCATTTCACAGTGATTGGGTTGAGACGAGTGACGTCACCCCAGATGATTGGTGGTTTCACCCCACGCATACCGTATGATTGTACCCAACCGTTTTTAGAGAAGAGGTAACCTGACAAGTTTTGACCGAAGTACTCAACCATGTCGTTCCGTTCAAATTCACCGTGTACAAGCACATCAAATCCAACTTCTTCTTGCCATTTGATCCATTCATCAATTGTTTCAGCAAGGAAGGCATCGTATTCTTCTTGAGTCAATTCACCCTTACGGAAGGCCAAACGTTTAGCACGTACTTCCTTGGTTTGAGGGAATGAACCGATGGTAGTTGTTGGAAGTGCTGGAAGCTTGAAGGCTTCTTTTTGGATTTCTTCACGTTCTGCGAAAGCTGGCAAACGAGTGTAGTCTGCTTCTGTCAAAGCTGCGATACGAGCATGAAGTTCAGCATTTGCTCCGACACGTTCAGTTGCAAAGAGTTCTTTGTTGGCAGCAAGAGCTTCTGCCCCTTGACCATTGCGGATGGCATCCAAGTCACGCAATTCACCCAATTTTTCAACTGCAAAGGCGAAGTGGTTCAAAATAGCTGGTTCAAAATCTTCGTTAGCCGTTGTAAATGGCACATGAAGAAGGGAGCAAGAAGTCGTCAAGACAACCTTTTCAGCTGGAACTTGATCCAAGATTTCCAAGCTCTTTTCATAGTTGTTGCGCCAGATGTTTTTCCCATTCACAATACCTGCATAAAGGGTCTTATCAGCTGGGAAGCCACCTTTCACCAATTCAAGTGTTTTCTTGCCTTCAACAAAGTCAAGACCAATACCATCTACTGGCAAGTTTACAAGGTCATTGTAGACATCACGAACATCACCAAAGTAAGTTTGGATCAAGACTTCAAGACCTTTCTTGTCAGCCAAGAGTTTGTTGTAGAGGTCCAAGAAGAGAGCTTTTTCTTCAGCTGACAAATCTTTAACAAGAGCTGGCTCATCGAGTTGAATACGAGTCGCACCAAGCTCAGCCAATTTGGCAAAAACTTCTTGATAAGCAGCAACCAAGCTGTCTACGAAGTCCTCAGCTTTCACACCATCTTCAAAGTCAGATAATTGAAGGAAAGTGAATGGTCCAACGACTACTGGACGAGTGTTGATCCCCAATTCTTTAGCTTCTTGGTACTCATCAAAAATCTTGTGACCAGCCAATTTCACTTCTGTTGTTTTTTCAAATTTAGGAACGATGTAATGGTAGTTGGTGTTGAACCATTTTTTCATTGGAAGGGCACGCACATCCCCTTTTTCACCTTGGTAACCACGCGCCAAAGCGAAGTATTGTTCAAGGTCTGTCAAATCCAAGTTTTGAACAGATGCAGGCACGACGTTGAAAAGGAAGGCTGCATCAAGGAAATTGTCGTAGTGTGAAAAGTCATTTGAAGGAATCTCTGAGATGCCTTGTTCTTTAACGATGTTCCAGTGTTTTGCACGCAAGTCTTTAGCAGCTGCCAAGAGCTCGTCTGCTGAGATTTCTTTTCTAAAGTATTTTTCAGTTGTAAATTTTAATTCACGGAATTCACCCAAACGTGGGAAACCGATAATTGTAGTTGACATGTTGTGTCCTCCAAAAATTCTAATTGACACTATCATATCAGAAGATAGCCGTCTTGTATAATTGCTTTTACACGAATTTTGATATAGCCAAAAACTATAACACAGATTTAATGGGCCTTGAGAGCAGAAATCAAAAGCAAAAACTAGGACTTCTTATAAATATTTCCTATAGCCCAAGCGTCCCTGAACCATTTTTGAGCGGATTTCGCTAGAAGGACAGCCTCTAAAAAGCAAAGCAGGCCTTCTCTATTGAGAAAGACCTGTGCAAGCATAAACAAACTGCTTCTGTTTACAAATCTAAGAAATTCTATAAAAATGTATTCGTTAGAATGATTCTATCATCTACTGAAACTTTCCGCCGTGAGAAAAGTGCTAGAAACACTTGTTTCTAGCACTCGGGAGTTTTGAGACCATAGGCTCAAAACTAAGTCATGGAACTTCTTCGAAGTTCGCTGACGTCCGTACTCACCTAAGGAAAGTTTTTTTGATGATTTCGTCCTCATTCTGACAGGCCTTCTCTACTGAGAAAGACCTGCTTCTACGAGGAAGTAATTTCCCCTATTTTTTCATTTGCCTCATTAGGCTAATTTAACACAGAAGGCATCCCAAGGGGCCAACTTGCCTGATTCGAGGACTTGTTCTACCTTGGTATTGGCAATGAGAACCTCTTCAACCCCATTGACGAGCGGTAAGTCTTGCTCTTGACTGGAGAGATTGACAACCACCAGATAGGCTTGCTCTCCTTCTACCCGCTTGTAGGCAAAAACCTTGTCTGTTGCGTCCACCAATTCATAATCAGCGGTCACAAGCCAAGGGTACTCTTTTCTCAAAGCAATGAGGGCTTGGTAGGTATAGAAAATAGAGTCTGGATCTGCTAGGGCAGCCTCTACATTGATCTCTTTGTAGTTTGGGTTGACCGCAAGCCATGGACGACCTGTCGTAAAGCCAGCTTCTGCTTCATCATTCCACTGCATCGGTGTCCGGGCATTGTCCCGACCAATATGGCGGATTTGATCCATGATCACTTCGAGCGGAACCCCTTTTTCTAAGGCTTCATGAGCATAGTTGATCGACTCAATATCTTCTACGTCCTCAAGGCTCTTAAATGGAAAATTGGTCATCCCGATTTCTTCCCCTTGATAGATATAAGGAGTTCCCTTCATCAAGTGAAGCAGAATCGCTAAAGCCTTGGCAGATTTGACACGGTAGTCGCCATCATCCCCCCAAGTGGACACAATCCGTGGCAAATCGTGATTGTTCCAAAAGAGGGAATTCCAGCCTTCCTCTTCTCCCAATTCCGTCTGCCACTTGGTGAAAATTTCCTTCAATTTAGGCACATCCAATTCCTTCGCATAGTGCCATTTTGGTTGACCCGGTTGGTATTGAAGACCAATGTGTTCAAATTGGAAGACCATGGACAATTCTTGATTTTTTGGATTGGAGTATTGCTTGGCAATCTCTGGAGTCGCTCCCCAGGTTTCTCCTACCGTGAGCAGATCCTTATCGCCAAAGGTCGCTTGATTCATTTCTTTCAAGTAAGGATGGAGCATGGGACCATTGCTGATGATTTCCTTATCTGGGATCTTACCGATCATATCGATCACATCCATACGAAAGCCACCAATTCCCTTGTCAATCCAGAAATTCATCATGTCATAGATCTGATGACGGAGCTCCTCATTTTCCCAGTTAAGGTCTGGTTGCTTCTTACTAAAGTTATGCAGGTAGTATTGACCTGAAGCTTCATCAAATTCCCAAGCAGAGCCACTAAAAGCAGACATAATGCCATTGGGCTCATCGCGCCAGATATAGAAATCCCGCTTTGGACTGTCTGGGTTTTCACGCGCCTCGATAAACCAAGCATGCTCATCAGAGGTATGGTTGACCACCAAGTCCATGATGATTTTGATCTTGCGTTTCTGACCTTCTGCGATCAATTCTTCCATATCTTCCATGGTACCAAAGATGGAGGCAATATCCTCGTAATCCGAGATGTCATAGCCGTTATCATCCATGGGACTCTTGTAGACTGGTGAGAGCCAGATGGCTGTGATCCCTAGCTTTTCCAGATAGTCTAGCTTGCTCGTGATCCCCTTGAGATCCCCGATGCCATCGCCATTACTATCCTTGAAACTTTTTGGATAAACTTGGTAAATTACGGCATTATGCCACCATTTTTGTTCCATTTTTTCTTCTCCTTTATGATTGTGAAATCACTTTCATCATACAAAAATAGGGGTGAAATTGCAAGAATTTACAAGTCTTCATTCTCTTCACTGGAATAAATCACTTCAAAGAGACGTTGGCGCAAGCCTTCCTCCAAAGGCGTGATGACCTTCATCAACTGTTTCCAATCCTTGGCTCTTGAACAGGCCGCAAATAATTCATTTTTCCTATCGTAGGCCAGGTTGGCAGATTTTAAGAGCTCAAACATCCGATCTTCTTTGGCAATCGGACGCGATTGCAGCTCACCCATCGCAATTTCCTGACTTTGATTGTCTACTAAAATAGGGGCTGTCTCAAAGGTATGGAGCAAGAAACGGTGCTGTCTCTTTTCAGGAAGCAAGGCTAGATCACCTGACAGATCCATCCTAATCTTTTTTTCATCCCAATCGACTGTTAGGCGGGTTTCAACCTTGCTAGCTCCTTCTCCTTCGACGAGTACGAAGGAACGATTGTCACCTGGGAAGAGATGCCAGTCCAGCATTTCTGGAAGGTCTACTCCTGTCTGTGGTTGTGCATCCATAGGGATGATGGCTCCTGCACGTGCAAAGACCGGAATATCCTGGCTGGTCCTAAAGACCGTAAGCTTGCCTCTTCCTTCATACTTCCAATCATGGAAGAAATCGTACCAAACGCCGTCTGGGAACCAAACGCTCACAGAAGCACTATGAAAGACAGGATCCAGCGCTTCGGTAATTGGTGCCACCATGAGTTCACTACCAAAGAAATATTGATTCTTCGCTTCATAAGCCTCTTCTTCATTTGGATAGTGGTAATAGAGGGGTTGAACCAAAGGTAGCCCTTCTTCGTGTGTCGCCACATTCATGGTGTAGAGATAAGGTAGTAGGCCATGGCGCAGGCGCAAATACTGCTTCATCAAGCGACAGGTCTCAGGCGAGTAAAACCACGGTTCCTTGCTGTTAAAGGCATTACAAGAACTATGAAGTCGATTAATCGGGCTAAAAACCCCAAACTGCAACCAACGAAGAGCCAAGTCTTCATCATAGTAGCCCCGCATATGGCCACCGATATCATGACTCCACCAGGTGTAGCCGATATTGGAAGCTGTACTGGTAAAATAGGGTTGAAAGGCTAGGGATTCCCAAGTCACAATAGTGTCCCCTGAAAAACCAATCGGATACCGATGGCTGCCAGGACCCCCATAACGCGATAAGATGAGACCAGCTTGGCCTTTTCGACAATTGTCTAGATAATGATAGTGATTTAACAACCAAAGGGGATCCATCTTGCCATGACTTCCCTGTTGCCAATCAATCCACCAAAAGTCGACTCCTTGATCTTCCAAAGGATGGTGGACATCTTCAAAATAAGCTTCGCGAAAAGCTGGACTATAAAAGTCAAAGCTAGCCGCTTCTTCTTTTTCTGCATCCAGTCCCAAGCGTTTTGCGACCATGGGATAAGCATCTTCGAAGGCGCGAATTCCATCTGCCGGATGGACATTTAAGGTCACCTTTAAACCACGCTCATGTAGGCCATTTAAGAAGGTAGCTGGATCAGGAATCAAATCCCGGTTCCAACTATAGCCCGTCCAACCACTTCCAAAGCGAGCAGGGATCGCTGTCTTGTGCCAGTCCATATCGATCACACTGACCGCAAGAGGCACCCCTTCTGCTTTGAATCGATCCATCAAATCTGTGTACTCCTGACTGGTATAAGGCCAATAGCGACTCCACCAGTTTCCCAGAGCATAACGTGGCAAGAGTGGGGGCTGTCCTGTCAGATGGTAAAAATCTTTTAAGGCACCTAGATAATCGCGCCCATAACCGAAGAAATACAGATCCACTTCTGGATAGGAGCGTGCTCTAAACCCGCTTTCGTCATCATACAAGTAGGAAGCGGAATCGTCTAATAGAGCATAACCAGCCTTGCTCAAGATTCCATCTTGCAACTCCATAGCCCCATCGACCTCGTCAAGTGTCCGACTGGTCCCCTTTAAGGTCTCCGGCTGATCTCCATAGTGCCACCGGCTCCCATAGACTGCATACTGACCCTTGAGTTCGATATAAAGTCGATCCGGTGCAAAAGGTCCTTTTTCAAAATGGAGGTGGAGATGCTCTGTATGAAGGTCGAGAACAGCTTCTGTCTCTACAACCTCACAGGCAACAGGTCCAAAATCTCGATTTTGTACAACTTGCGTCTGACCATCTTCAAAAACACCATCCTCTGAGTATTCCAAGCGCACCAAGGATTCCGTTAATACGGAGATCCGATAGTTTTCTCCCTTTATCACTGGTCCTGCCATTTGTCTGTCCTCCTCTTTTTATAGGGCATCTGACTAGCCCTCTTTTCATCTGGTTCGCCTCACTAGGTAAGCGCTTACGATTTTACTATAGCACTCAAAAAAAGGCCTGTCAACACTTGACAGAGCCTTTCCTAAAATTTTATAAGATCAACTTCCCCAATTGATCAAGAGATACATGAGACTCGAGCCAAACATATCTGCCAAGGCATGCATGAGGAAAAATGGCAAGAGATTCTTGACGACCTTCTTGTACATGACGTAATAAAAGAGTCCATAAATGACGCCAATCACAAGGGCCCAGAGAAGCCCTTGATAGGTATGGAAAGAAAAGCGGATCAGGGTTGAAAAGGCCAGCGCCTTCCACTTGTTCTTCTCACTCACCGAAGTCATTAAGCCCAAAAAGAAAAATTCTTCATAAAATCCATTGAGTAAGCCATAAGCAATCGCCATGGGACTCAAAGCCATGAACTTGTGGAGGATCTGCATAGGATCGATAAAAGGCCAAAGACTCGGACTTAGATAATTGTATTCACCCGAAACCGTTGAGATTACATCCCCAAAAAGTCCCATCGCTACAAAGAGCAAAGGCACCCAGATCAAGGTGGACCACTTGAAGCGGATCGGCAATTGTTTAAAATCAAAGCGACGGAGCAGCAAGTAAAGAAGAGCTAGAGCCAGCAAGATCAACTGCAAGGTCATATTGCTGGAATAAGCAGCTCCTTCACTTGCGGTATTGCTACTGCTTGTGGCTACTGCAGTCTGCGCGACTGGCTGAAAACTGGCTAAAAACAGCTGGGTCGAGCGGATAATGAATTGCCCAAAGAGAATGGCCGTCACAATACCAATATCAAACCATTTGAGCTCTTTTAAGGGCTGTTTGGGTCGTATTCTGTTTAAAAATGTCATCTTTCATCCTTCTATTCCCACAATGGAAGTATTTTTGTTTCTCTTACTTTAGCAATCATTGCTTAAAGAAGAGTTAACCTAGAGGAGAAAAAAACGACCTTTCGGCCGTTTCCATTACACCATTAGTCTAACAAATCTTGGATTCTATCCAGATACTGGTTGTCTGTCACTGCCATCACGCGTACCTCAGCCGGCCATACAAAGTCGGGACCAATCTGAATATGAAGCGATTGGTCTTCCGCATCTCGATAGCCGATAATATTGAGATGGTACTCCTCTCTGACCGCCAAGTCTTGAAGGCTTTTACCTACCCAGCTGGCTGGAACCGTGAACTCGGCTACCACCACTGCTTCATCCAACTGGAAAACTTCAATCCCGTGTTGGAAGAGGATCATCTTAGCTAGAGACATGCCTGCTTCTACCTCTGGTAGGATGACCAAATCAGCCCCAATCTTCCCAAGGACTTCCTTGGTCACTTCATTCTTGACCTTGGCAATGACTCGCTCAACACCAAGGGCCTTACAGTGCATGACCGCCAGCACACTGGACTCCAGATTTTCACCTGTTGCGATAACGACTGTGTCGCAGTTCCCAATATCTGCCGCATCCAAGAGGTCCATTTCTGTAATGTCTCCGACAATTCCAGTTGTAATCATGGATTCATACTGGTTGATCACATCTGCGTGATCGTCAATTGCAATGATATCCACATCCTGGTCCTGCAGGGTTTTTAAAACGCTCTGTCCAAAGATTCCTAATCCTAAAATTCCAATGGTCCGATTCGCCATGAGTTTCTCCTATCCGATAATGATGTCTGCCTTGGCATACTGCAAGGTGTCTGCCTTCTTGGCCTTGTAATTGTTCAAGCTGACCATAAGGGTCAAGGGACCGATCCGTCCGATAAACATGAGCACCATGATAATGCCTAGTCCCGCTCCATTTAAGGTTGAGGTGACATTAGCCGTCACTCCGACTGTCGCTAGAGCCGACACCACCTCAAAGACCAGATAAATAAAGCGTTGGCCATCCGGGGTCACCAAACAGATTCCTAACAGACCCAGTAAGAAGGTCAACTGGAAAATCACCGCCGTCCCAAAGGAACGTTGAACAATGTCTGGTGAAATCGTTCGTTTTCCCAAGTTAGTATGCGGTAGCCCCAACAATTCCTTCCGAGCCAGAAGCAAGAGGACCAGGAAGGTGGTGATCTTCATCCCTCCTGCTGTCCCACCTGGTGCCCCACCTAGGAACATCTGGAGGATATAGACAAAGAGCGTTACAGGTCGGACTGCTGTATAATCCAGTGAGGCAAAGCCAGCCGTCCGCATACTGACCGTTTGGAAGAAGCTGACCAAGATCTTCTCTCCCAATGGAAGGGACCCAATCGTTGCTGGATTATTAAACTCTGTCAAAAGACTAGTCACTGTCCCAAAGAGAAGGATAGCAGCTGTCAACCAGAGAACCACCTTAGTATGGAAACGAAGAGTCCGTCGTCCCGATTGGTTACGGGCCTTGGTGGCTAGGTCAAACCAGACCATAAAGCCCAAGCCCCCAGTAATGATCAGAGCAGACAAGGTCAGATTGACCAACCAATCGGTCTGGAAACTCATCATACTATCGCTCCCAAAATTATCAAAACCTGCATTACAAAAGGCCGAGACCGCAACAAAGATGGAGTTAAAGATCCCATGCCCCCAGCCAAAGCGAGGGATAAAGCGGGTCATGAGGAGCAAGGCCCCCACTCCTTCGATGGTAAAGGTGGTAATAAAGATGGAGCGGACAAAACGGGCCAAGCTCTGGTTATTGCTAAAACTAAAACTGTCTCGAATGGTCTGCCGGTCCTTGTAACTAAGTTTTTGGCGACCTTCCATAAAGAAGAGACCGATAAAGGTCAAGATCCCTAAGCCTCCGATCTGGATCAAGAGCATACAGATCAATTGTCCCAAACCATTATAGGTCGAAGCCACCGACTGGGTAAAGAGCCCCGTCACACAGACCATGGAGACCGCTGTAAAGAGATGGTCGATATAGCCTGCTGTTGAGCTTACTTGCTGGACAAAGGGCAAACTCAGTAAGAGCGATCCCAACAGGATAACCAAAGCAAAACTGAGAAAGATCCGCCTTGCCGGAGACAGGCGAGTCAATTTGGCCCGCCATTGTTTAAAAAATAGTTTGTCTAACATAGCTTCATTATATCATAAAAAGAGAAAAGGCTTATAAGTGGTGAACCATCTCTAGGCATAATTCTAAGGCCTTCTCAAAAGCTTCTGAGCCCCAGTCACGCTGGTCATAATGTTCCAGATCTGCTAGAGAATCTGCGGTAAATAGGAGCAAGCCCCAAACCGCCTCACGAAGCTGGGCCACTGCAGCAAGAGAGGCACATTCCATCTCCACCACACTACACCCTTCTTCGATGCGATAGGCCACCTTGTCAGGTGTCTCCCTATAAAAGCCATCGGTCGACCAGGTCATGACCTCTTGATAAGGAATGGACGCTTGTTTGAGAACTGCTTCAATAGCAGTCAGTGCGCGGCCGTCCACCTCTATATAACGCGAAGGCGCGACATAATGATAACTGGCTCCTTCATCTCGCAAGGCCTTGGTCGGGATTAAAAAAGCATTTTCTTCTATGTCCACCAAGACCCCGCAGCTACCGGCCGATATGATCTTCTTCACTCCATAGCCAATCAACCAATCCATGAATTGGGCGGCAGGGGCAGATCCAACTGGCGCCTGGGCCAAGCAGATCTCCTCTCCTTTGTACTCCATAAAATAGACCGGATAGATCTTGGTAGCTGAGACAAAGCTAGCTACTTGTTTGGCTCCAACAGCTTCCGCAAAGCGATCAATCTCATCTTCCAAGAAAGCATACACACATTTTTCAGGTAGGTGCAGGTCTAACCCCTCATGGGTCGGCATAATGACTGCCTGTGGATTGTCATCAAACTCTAAAATGGGTATTTCATGTTTATGGATCATTCCTTCTCCTTTTTAACGGGTATTTCTTTAATGACACGGGCTGGATTTCCTCCAAGGACCACATTGTCTCCAAAGGATTTTGTGACCACTGCTCCTGCGCCAGCAACCACATTGTCACCCAGCGTGACACCAGGAAGGATGGTGACCCCTCCTCCTGCCCAGAAGTTATCTCCTATCGTAATCGGCGCCCCGTACTCGAGACCAGAATTGCGCTCGTCTGGATCCAGTGGGTGCAAGGGGGTCAAGAATTGGCAGTTAGGACCAATCATGGCATTCTTTCCAATCGTAATGGGACATACATCCAACATGGTCAAATTGTAATTGGCATAGAAATTTTCTCCCAGATGGATATTAACCCCATAATCTACAAGAACCTGGCGATTAAGATAGAGGTTTTCACCGGTTGAACCAAACCACTCTTTGATGATAGCTACCCCTTTTTTGGGATCCACCTCTTGGTTAAAGGCTTCTTGTTTCTCCCGAGAGGCTTGGGCCAAAGCCCGTAATTCAGGGTCAGCAGGTCTATAAAAATCACCCGCAATCATTTTTTCATATTCACTGGCCATAAGGAAACCTCCACGTTATTTTGACATATTATAGCAGAATTCCCCCTTTAAAACAAACGTCAGAATAAGGGTTTGCAAGAAAAAAGATCACAAACGCTTAAAAATAATTAAAAACACTTGCATTGGCTTAATAGATAATGTAAAATATAGGCAAGAACAGAAATAAGGAGCAAGCTCATGTATCAGGAACAGCGACTCGAAAAAATCCTAGAACTTTTAGAAGAGCGAAAACAACTATCGGCCAAAGAAATGGTCGACTACTTCAAGGTCTCAAAAGATACCATCCGTCGTGACTTCGCTCTCCTTAGCCAACGCCAGCTGGTTCGCAGGACACACGGTGGTCTCCTTCCCTTAAACAAAGAACCTGGCCCTTCTTATCTAGACCGCAGTCAAAAGGCCAACAAGGAAAAGACTGCCATGGCTCAAAAAGCCTTGCAATGGATCCAAAATGGCCAAGTGATCTTTCTCGATGCCTCTACCTCAATCACTTTGCTGGCAGGCCTGCTTGATGGAGATCTTACAGTCTATTCGCACTCCCTTGACAATGCTATCCAACTCAGTAGCCATTCCCAGGTTGACTTTCATCTCTTAGGAGGAAAATTCTATCCCAAAAACCGCTTCTACTATGACGCGAATCAAGCACAAATACTGGACAATCTTCGCTTTGATCTGGCTTTTTTTGGAGCGAGTAGCTTAGCCAATGGAGAAGTCACCTTTGAGGATGCCGAAGACGTTGCCGTCAAATCCCTCGTCTTTGAACGAACTCGTACCAAGATCCTTGTAGCAGAAAGCAGCAAGTTCTCCCAAAATGCCAACTATTATCTCGCTCGTCTCAAGCAATTTGACTATTGGATTACTGATCAAAAACCAAGCCCTGACATCCTGAAACAAGTCGGCAACGAAACCACTATTCTCTATTAGGAGGTAATCTTTATGTCTCACATTCGTCTCATCATCAGCGATATCGATGGCACCATCTTAAATGACCACCATCAGATCGATCCACAGTTAGCATCATTGATCCCGGATTTAAAGCGTGAAACCATTCCTTTCGTGCTGGCCTCTGCTCGCTCTCCAAAAGGGATGGCACCCATTGCCAAAGAGCTCGACATAGAAGACTGTCCTATGGCCTGCTACAACGGGGCCTTGATTCAAAAAGGAGAACAAGTTCTTTTCGAGCATCCCTTGGACAAGACGGAGGCCCGGAACTTTATCGACTGGGCCAACCAACACTTCCCTCAAGTTTCGATCAACCTCTATAGTGGAAAAGACTGGATGACCGATCATCTCGACCAATGGAGCCAAGAGGAGGCCCGGATTACAGGAGAAAAACCTCTCATCATCCCCCTATTGGATCCTTTGCTGGATACGACAAAGCCCCTCCACAAATTGCTCTTAATTGGAGATGCAGAAGAGATCCAAGCCCTCTATCGTGCTATTTCTGCCGACGACTTCCCTTCTACCGCCTTTTATCTCTCCAAAGCCAACTACCTAGAAGTTACCGCTAAGCACGTCTCTAAAGAGGATGCTCTGGTTGAGCTCGCTAATCACTACCACTTGAGCTTAGAAGAAGTCCTCACCATGGGGGACAACTTCAATGACCTTCCTATGCTCAAAAAAGCAGGCATCGGTGTCGCTATGGGCAACGCTCCACAAGAAGTGAAAGAGGGAGCAGCAGTCGTGACAAAGACCAACAATGAAAACGGGGCTGGGCATGCGGTTGAAACCTATGTGTTGATCTAGTCATCCGTTTAAAAAGGACGTCGAGTATAATATCCGACGTCCTTTTTGACGAATGTATAGCACTAAAACTACATCATTTTCATATAAATGCTATCCCAACAATGTCTGCAGAATTGGAACCACAATCACAAATAAGACTGTGCTGAGAGTGACCACATTCGTTGAAAACTCAACATCGCCTTTACCTTGATTGGCAAGAATAGGAAGAACTGCCAAAGCTGGTGTTGCTGATTGAATCATAAAGGTTCTAAATTCTGGTGCCACCATATTTGGAGAGAAGAACTTCAGAACCAAGAGCATGATGACAGGTGCAAGAATAAAACGACCAACCAGTGTGATAATGGTATCTTTATCAAAGCGAATCGTCTTAAGGCCTGCCTTAGCTAGGACGATACCGATATAGACAAGAGATAAGGGCGTTGTTAAACTACCAATATAAGTCAAGGTGCTTTCTGCAAAACTTGGAACAGGAATACGCAACACCAAAAAGACGAGGGCTACGAGAAAACCTAATAAAGGAGCTGGGAAAAGCTTCTTCCAATTAAATTTTTGAGCCTGTTTTGAAGCCCCTTCTTTACTATCAGAAGTCATCAGATAGACACCTAATGTCCAAGTAGATACTGTATTTGTAATATAATACACTAAGAAATAAGGAAGGGCTTGATTTCCAAACAGAGCGATATTTAAAGGCAAACCAATAAATATGGTATTGGCATTGACAAAGGTATTAATCATGGTTCCTCGGCGTCCTGGGCGCACTCTAAAAACTTTCACCGCGATAAAGGCCGCTAGGTAACCAAGAATGAAGGCGATAAACGTATAGAGCAAACCGCCAGACAAGCTAATCAGCTTATCTAAAGTTAAATATTTAAGAACAGAGGTGAAAATTGCAACGGGCATGGCCACATTCATAATAAGTTTAGACAAGTCATTTCCGAAACTCTCTTGGAACCAACCGCGGACTTGCAAGAAATAACCAAGAATGATGATGACGATAATGGGTACAATACTCTGAATTGACGTTATAAAGATTTCCATAGTCTCCCTTTCTATATAATAGGACATACAGTAAAAGGCGTACGAGGCATCCAGTCGCACTCGTACACACCAATTAAATTTACTTATTTATATTCTGGGTACCATTTCAAATCACGAACTGCTTTGGCCATATCTGTTTCCTTAGCACACGCAAGACCTTGCTCTTGTGCTTTTTTAGCGACTGCTTCTGCTACTTTAATAGAAACATCTGCTACATACTTGAATGGTGGCAAGACAGGAGCTCCTGGTTGGCCTGGATTGACAATACCACTCAATGAATGAGCCGCTGCTCCAATCATTTCATCAGTCAAAAGACTTGCTTCAGAAGCCAGCATACCTAGACCAAGACCTGGGTAAATCAAGGCATTATTGGCTTGACCAATCACATAGTCGACACCTTTATAAGAAACTGTATCAGCAGGAATTCCTGTTGCGACAAAAGCTTTGCCATCTGACCATTCGATCAAATCTTTGGCACTAGCTTCTGCTAGTTTGGTTGGATTTGACAAAGGGAAAATCATCGGACGCTCTGTATTTTCACACATAGCCTCTACTATTTCTTTAGTGAAGGTATTAGGTTGAGTTGAAGTTCCTACAAGAATGGTTGGCTTCACAGTCTTCACTACTTCAAGCAGGTCAGTCAACTTGTCTGCGTTACTAAAGTCAGCACGTTTCTTAGCAAACGGTTTTTGTTCAGGGGTTAGGTCATCCATGTCATCAAAGAGAAGACCTTGTTTATCAACCATAAAGAAACGTTTATAGGCTTCTTCTTCAGAAAGACCTTCACTCACCATTTCACGAAGAACACGAGAGGCAATTCCTGCGCCCGCAGTACCACCACCATAGCAGAGATAAACTTGATCTGTTAATTTTTCACCACTAATATCCAGTGAACCAAAGATACCACCCAAGGTAACGATTCCTGTACCTTGAATATCATCATTAAAAGTTGGAATTTGTTTCCGGTATTTTTCAAGAATATTGGCTGCATTCAAGCGACCAAAATCTTCCCAGTGAAGGTAGAGTTTAGGAAAGAGACGTTCTGCTGTTTGAACAAATTGGTCAATGAAGTCGTAGTAACGATCTCCGCGAACCCGTTCGTGACGATTTCCTAAGTAATTAGGATTGTTACGCAATTCTTCACGGTTGGTACCTGCATCAATGACCAAAGGAAGCACCGTTGAAGGATCGATTCCTGCAGCTCCAGTATAGACCATCAGTTTCCCAACAGAAATATCGACACCATTTGTTCCCCAGTCTCCAATACCAAGAATACCTTCTGCATCTGTCACAACAATAAGACGAATTTCACGGTCCCCTGCTGCATTTTTCAAAGTTGCTTCGATATTTTCAGGATGATTGATATCAAGATAGGCGGCATATTGTGGGTCTACAAAAAGATCGCTATAGCCTTCGATGGTATCGGCAATGGTTGGGTCATAGACAATGGGATTAAATTCTTCCAAATGTTGAGCAAACAGGTAATAGAAAAGGGTACGGTTGGTATTAAAAATTTCCATTAGGAACAAACGTTTTTCCAAATCGTTAACCTTCGTTTGCATTTGCGCATAAGTTTGCGCTGCTTGTTCTTCAATAGTTTGGACGTAAGGTGGCAGGAGGCCAATGAGACCTAGTTGCTTACGTTCCTCTAAAGTAAAGGCAGTTCCTTTATTGAGGAAAGGGTTGTTTAAAATATCATGTGCAGTCATCATGTGACCTCCTTATTATTTTATTTTATTATACCACTTATTTGCATTAAATGACACTTTGTTCTATATATGATACAATATGAATGAATCAGTCAATGAAAGTTCAGGCGATACAACCGAAAATGATGCGATTTCAAAAGATAACAAAATAATAGGCTTATCCATCACTTCCTAGATAGTCATAGTCATCTCTTAAAAAAGCCTGTTCCTTTCCACCTTTTAGAAGGTTATTCTCATCAAAAGATCCACTGTTTTCAGGTATTCTTTTTTCTTCTTATGATGATCAATACCTATAAAAACCATAGATAATAAATCCAAAATATGTTTTTTATAAGATACTTTGTTTTGTTTAAGGTGTTATTTTTGTCATTTAAAACTTGTATTCTGGTTACATGAAAACAAAACATTATTTACAACGGTATATAGCGCAAAAGGTCAAATATTTGCGAAAAAAACAAAACATGAGTCAAGAGGAGCTATCGGAACGGGCAGATCTTGGATTAAAATACATCAATCAATTGGAAAATCAAAACGTGAATCTGACCATTCACAGTCTTGAAAAAGTCATTTCTGCTCTTGAGTTAACGCCTGAAGAATTCTTCAATTTTAATTCACTTGAATCATCTTCAGATCCTAACGACAATCTTTCACTTAAGAGAGTAAATATGAAAATTAAGCAACTTCCAGTTGGAAAAAGGGAGAAGATCCTAACGATTTTCGAAGATCTTTTAGATAGCCTTTAATGGTCCTCTGACTCACCTCAGATTGTAACAAACAAAAAATCATATAGTCAAATTAGCTATCACGGATAATTTTTGCTTATCCATGTCTGTCTATTTAGAAGAGGGAGCCCAATGAATCTTAAGGACTTTTATTATTTTCTTGATCTTAGTCAACAGCAATCCTTTACTGGGGTTGCCCAAAAACACGGGATCAGTCAACCATCCGTTTCCTATGCGATTAAACGACTAGAAAAGGAATTTCACTGCCCATTAATCGCGCACGATCCTTCTCACCGTACTTTCAAATTAACGCCCCAAGGAGAAATCTTGCTACGACATATTCAAAAGGTCCTACCTGAGATTCAAGGGGCTAAAAAAGAGATCCTCCGGAGTCTCTCTCAATTCAATACGATTGGTTTCCCACCAATCATCATTGACTATCTTGTCCGAAAACAACCCGCATTTATCAGTAATGTTGCAGCTCTTCAAAGTATCCATCCTGTTCAAGAAGGGTCTGTCGAACTTTTGGAATTACTTTCCAAAGGAGAACTAGATGCTAGTTTTTTAGGGAGTTTAGAACCGATTAAAGATCATCGCTTCCAGGTAAGAGAAATGGCCAAACGAGATCTCTTCTATATCCTTCATCACAACCATCCACTAGCCTCAAAAAAAGTATTACAATTTTCAGACGTCATCGATGAAGATTTTATCATTCCAGATGAGCACTTTGTTCATTTAAAAGCCTTTGAACTGTTGAATGAGCGCTATCACCATGAGGCTACGCCCTTCTTTCAGACGGATGATATTCAGCTCCTAAAACAACTTCTTCGTAAACAAGTGGGGATCAGTTTACTAGCAGATCTTGCACTAACAGATGATGAAGAGGAATTGATTGCCATTCCGATGGATGAAGACGAACGGATCAGCTTTTACGTTTCATTAGTTGAACCGAGGGAAAGTAATCTCAAACCGGAGGTCATCCAATTCTTTGAAAAATTACTAAGCTAATCACAACCTCCATTCTTTGTCCTGATTTAGAAACATAAATAAAGTGACTAGCTAGTATTTTTTACGACTAAAAAATATAGTAGAAATGCCGATAAAATAAGGATTCCTGCAAATTTGTGGGAATCCTATTTTCTTTTGCTCAATTTGTATATTTAAATTATTTTGTGTATGTTTTTCTTACTCAGCTTTTTATCAATAATTAGGGATATAAAAGCCGGTAAAACCCTTGATTATTATACCGTTGACAAGTTTTTCAAAAACCTGTATGATAGAAAAAAGTTTATTAAAAAGGGGACGTATTTTGAAAAAATATACTATTTCACGTAAACAAACTTTAACTTTAGCTTCTGTTGTTTTAGGAACTGTCTTCACAGGAACGACTATTGCTTCTGCTGACGACGTTGCACCTAGCACAACCCAAGCTACTCCTGCAGCTACTACAGCAGCAAAATCGCCTATCACGGCTGCAACCGAAGAAATCAACGCCAAAGCCAATACACCAGTTGTTCCTGTTGATAAAGCAAAAACTGGGGATGTTATCGCTGTGGACGTTAAAAAAACTGGCCCATCTGCTAAAACAGACGGTGCAGATACAACCACTACCTCAACAGCAACCATCAAAACGACTAGCTTAGCAGATCAAGACACACCTGTTGGCACTTCAAAACCAGTCTCTTCTACCAAGACAGCTACATCCACTAAAGAAACAGCTGACTACACTGAGACAACAACTGAAACAGTCAATAAAACAACTGTGGTCGAAGTTACAAAAGAAGCCGATATCGTCAATAAAAAAGAAGTTCAAGGAACATCCGACATCGTCTTTGTCATCGACAAATCAACTTCAATGGATTCTCACATCAGGGATACGATGAAGAATGTCGAGACCTTCGTTCGCAATCTATCGGCAAAAAATATTCAAGCTCGTTTAGGATTGGTTGAATACGAAAGAGCTAGTGAAGTTAAATACCATGATTTCAATGGATCTAAGTTCACAAGTGATACAGAAAGTTTCATTTCTGCTTTGAAAACCATCAAAACTAAAGGCTACTATGAAAATGCTACTGTTCCATTGCATCATATCGCTACTTCAGGAGACTACAACTGGGGGACTGGGGCAAACAACCATCGCTTTGCTTTCTTGATTACAGATGAGGACATTGATCTTACAAAGGATACACCAACAAAAGAAGCGACACTGAAAGCCCTTAAAGATGCTGGTATCTCTTTGACAGTGGTTGGTGAAACACGTGAAAAAAAAGACTTTGATCCATTGATCAATGGAACAAATGGTCTCTACTTAGATATCGACAAAAACTTTGCTAACTTGTTGAACGTTCAATTTGCCAATAAAGTCGTTGAAACCGTCCAAAAAGGTCGTGTCTTCAAGGTACAAACAGACAAATATGAGTTGATTTCAAAAACTCATCGCGTGGCGAAAGCAAAACCACAAACACCTAGCATCCAAACGCCTGCAACACCGACTCCTACTCCTCAAAAACCGGCTGTTGTAACACCTGCGAAACCGACCGTATTTACACCTGCTAAAAACGAGCCTGTGAAAACGGAAGTTTATATCGCACCAGCAGCTCTTCCTCAAAAAGAAGCAAGTCTTCCAAATACAGGAAGCAAGACCTCAATTGCTTTGACGACTCTAGGTCTTGGTCTTCTTAGCATGGGTGCTGCCTTTGGCCTCTCTCGTAAAACAAAGAAAGACTAACATGAAAAGCCTAATCCGTTGATTGGGCTTTTTATCACTCAAAATTTCCCCTTTGCTATTTTCATTAGAAAGCGGAAATCTTCAACTTCTACCAAGAGATTCTTGTCCTCCGCTATGATATAATGGGGACAGTACAAGGGAGGAAACCAATGTTACAAGAACTAGCCTTTACAGGCCAATGGAGACGCTATCAAAAACGCGTTCTCGATAAGAGTGACGCTTTTATGGCGGATGGCCATCTGCATTTGGTAGCAGCGCCTGGCTCTGGGAAAACAACCCTGGGTATCGAATTTATCCGGCGCTTTGGTCAGCCAACCCTGATCTTAGCTCCTACTGTCACCATTCGTCAGCAATGGGTGGACCGGATTATCCAGGCATTCTTGAGTGATGAAAGCCAAGCGGAGCAATTGATCTCTCAGGACCTCAAACATCCTAAGCTGATTACAGTGGCTACCTATCAGGCCCTACACAGCGCCATGAACCAGGTCGTCGGTCAATCACAAGCTGAGGATACCGATGACCAGGCAGAGATTGAAACATTTGATTTCAAAGGCTTTGATATCTTTACTACTTTCAAAGCCATCTCACTCGGGACCCTTTGTTTAGATGAGTGCCACCACTTACGCAATGAATGGTGGAAGAGTTTGGAAGCCTTTCGTCAAGCCTTCCCTGACTTAAAGATGATCTCGCTTACTGCTACCCCTCCCTATGAAGGGGATCCTGCCCTTTGGGATCGCTATATCCGCATGTGTGGTGAGATTGACGAGGAAATTACGGTTCCCGAATTGGTCAAGGAAGAGACCCTTTGTCCTCACCAAGACTATGTCTACTTTGCCTTTCCAACCAAGGAAGAGCAAGAGCAGTTGGATGCTTTTAGCCAACAAAAGAATGCTCTCTTGCAACAACTGACTTCCGATCCCCTCTTTTGCCAATACCTCCAAAACTGCCAAGCCTTATCGGGGCAGATCAGCGATGATGAATTGCTCAATGATCCCAAGTATCTCTCTGCTACCCTGATCTTTCTTCGAAGCAAGGGGATCGCCTTTCCCAAACGTTTCCAGGAGCTTTTAGGAGCCAAGAAACTACCTGCTTTCACCCTGGACTGGCTTGAAATCCTACTGCAAGGCCTGCTCTTTCAGGTGCCTCACTGGTACAATTTACCAGAGGAATACGAGAAGCAACTGCTTCATGAATTAAAAGCAGCCAGCTTGATCGATCGAAAACAAGTCAAACTGGTCCGCAACAAAAAACAAGACCTTCTGCTCAACCAGTCCCTCGGAAAACTTAATGCGGTTCGAGAGATTTTTAAGGCGGAATACCAGGCCCTCGGAAACCAATTGCGACAACTGGTCTTAACAGACTATATTCGTCAAGATTTTGAAGTTCATCTCGGGGATAAGGATGCCCAATTCACTCAATTGGGAGTTCTCTCCTATTTTGAATCTATTCGCAGGGAAAGCTTAGAGCAAGCAACTCCTCCTGCCATCGCTGTCTTGACCGGCAGCATCGTCATCATCCCTACGGTCGCTAAGCCAAGATTAGAAGAGCTTCTAGGGGCGGACAGACTGACTTATCAAAGTATCGGCCAATTAGCTTCTGACGACTTTCTCAAGGTTCGTTTGGTCGGTTCTCAACATGATTTGGTGACAGCTGTAACCCAGCTCTTTCAAGAAGGGCTTATCCAAGTCGTCATTGGAACCAAGTCGCTTCTAGGAGAAGGCTGGGATGCTCCTTGCGTCAATTCCCTAATCCTAGCGAGTTTTGTCGGCAGTTTTATGCTCAGCAACCAAATGCGAGGTCGTGCCATCCGAGTGTGGCCCCAAGATCCAAATAAGACCAGTAATATCTGGCATCTAGTCTCCATCAATCTTTCTCTAAAGAAATGGTATGAAAAGTCCGATCTTGAAAAGGAAGAAATCGAGGCTATCACTGATCAACTGAAAGAATATAGTCCTGATCTGGAGCTCTTAGAAAGACGGATGAAGCAATTTTTAGGCCTCCATTACAAGGAACCCTTCATCGAATCTGGCATCGAACGTCTAGCCTTTGACAATATCCGCTATACCAAAAAACAGTTGCAAAAACTCAATGAAGAAACCTTAGAGCGCTCCACTCATCGTCAAGAACTCCGAGACGGCTGGCAATCAGCCCTGCCTATTCTGGAGAATATGGAGATTGCAAACGAGGTCCAAGTGGATAAACACTTCCTGCCTCTGGCCCTATTCTTCGATGCCAGGAAGCTAGCTCGTTGGCTGACAGCCGCCGCTTTGACCGATGCTTTCGCCAATCTTTTTTACTACTCACATAGAGGAGGAGGGAATACAGCGTCTCTAATTCTTCTATTCGTCTTAGCTGTTCTCGCTCTCCTTGCTTGGCTGCGCTACTATCTCTATAAGAGCCCTTATAAACGGTTAGAAGTCTTCGGCCAGGCTATTCACCAAGCCCTCCTCCTTTCTGGACAGATCCAGACCCAAGAAACCCGCATCCAAGTCGTACGAGACAGAAAGGATGCCATCAACACGCTGATCTATTTGAAGGGCGGAACCATGCGGGAGAAGGAACTCTTCTCGCAAACCATGATCGAATTTTTTGCACCCATTGAAAATCAACGTTACATCCTAAAAGCACAAGAAAAGGTATCTGATCAGACAGAATATTTCGCTGTACCAAGCCTCTTTGACAAACGAAAAGAAGATGCCCAAGCCTTTGTGGCGCAAATCCGAAAGAGCCTGGGTAAGTATGACCTCGTCTATACCCGAAGTGCCGAAGGCCGCGCCATTCTCCTTGATGCGCGCATCAAGGCCCTAGCCAACAAACAAGAGCGCACCTTCACCAAGAAACAAGTGATGTCGAATTTGAAATAAGAATTTATTTCACAATAAAAGAAAAGTCTAGTAGTTTCATTTCTACTAGACTTTTTCATTACTCAAGTACAATCATAGCCTTAATAGTCTTACGTTCATCCATGTCCTTATAAGCTTGGTCGATATCTTCCAGTTTATAGCTTGAAGTAAAGACACGACCTGGATTGATATCGCCATCAAGGACAGCCTTAAGCAAGAACTGTTTGTCGTAGGTAGTGACCGAGGCTGCTCCACCTGCCACCGAGATGTTTTGAGCAAAGGTCGAACCAAGGGCACGATTATTGTAATGAGGCACGCCGACAAAACCCATGCGCCCGCCATTATGGAGGACTCCAAGAGCCTGCTCAACAGCCGCCTCTGTACCCACACATTCAAGAGCTGCATCTGCTCCGCCGCCAAGGATTTCACGGACCTTGGCAATGCCTTCTTCACCACGCTCCTCTATGACCGCCGTTGCACCAAATTCCAAAGCCATTTGTTGACGATCTTGGTGGCGGCTCATAAGGACGATTTGCGATGCTCCCCGCATCTTAGCTGCGATAACCGCACATTGACCCACTGCTCCATCCCCGATGACCACTACTTTGTCACCAGGCTTCACGTCTGCTACACGCGCTGCATGGTAGCCCGTCGGCATGACATCCGCTAACGTCAAGAAGGATTTGAGCATGGCTTCTGTATAATCAGACGGTTGCCCTGGAATCTTGACAAGGGCCCAATTAGCAAAGTGGAAACGGATGTACTCTGCTTGCACCCCGTCAGACCAGTTGGTGCCAATATGGCGGTCACAAGTCCCATCATAACCAGCACGACAGGCATCACACTCCCCACAACCATGGGTGAAAGGCGCAATGACAAAGTCTCCTGGCTTAACCGTTGTAATGGACTCACCGATTTCTTCGACGATCCCAATAGCTTCGTGGCCACTATTTTGATGACCTGCTTCAATATCAGGATTACGGTAACTCCAGAGATCGGATCCACAGACACAGGTGCGAACGATGCGGAGAATGACATCATCTGGCGCTTCAATGTGTGGACGTTCTACTTCTACTAGACCCACTTGCCCAGCTTTTGTATAGACTGTTTTCTTCATAGGAACAACCTACTTTCTATTGCTTACTTATCTACAGTATACACTTTTTATCGAGCTTCTGCTCAGACCAACTCGTCATTAATGGTGGTGATGATCATGCCCATGATGTTGATCCACTTCCAACTCTTCGATCTTGCGTTTATGGGCTCGGTGGGTTGCCAAGTCTTCATCAACCTCAATGGTGACGTTTTGAAAGCCACAATCTTTGAGCAAGGTACGAATCGCTTCTTTGCAAACCTCCATGTGGTTGACATGCTCTAGACAAACATGGACAATGGCGTTTTTTTCCAAACCATCCATGGTCCAAAGATTGAGCTGATTGATACTAGCCACATGGTCCAATTGCTCCAAATCACTCTTGACTTGCTGGATATCTACTCCTTCTGGCACGGCATCCAGGAAAATCTTGAGCGTGCTCCAAAAACGTGGAATGGCTTTTGACAGAATAAAGATGGAAATGGCAAGAGATAAGAGCGGATCCAGAATATACCAGTCGGTAAATCGGAGGACAATGGCCATTAGGATGACAGCCACCCAGCCCAGAGTATCTTCCAGAAAATGCAGGCTGAGAATGGATTCGTTCTTGGTTTGCCCCTTGCGAATGACGAGACTCGCTAGCACATTGATGCTGACGGCTATGATTCCAAGCCAGAGAATGCCCTCATCGTTGACAGGTTGTGGGTGAAATATTTTCGTTATATTTTCTAAAATAACCAGAACGGACCCTGTCATGAGAATCACTGCCGTTACCATGGCCCCTAAAAGGCTAAAGCGCTTGTAGCCCAAGGTATAGTGGCTGTCTTCTTCACGGTTAGAAATGCTCTCCAAAAAGGCGGAGATCCCAATAGCGATCGCATCCCCCAAGTCATGGACCGAATCCGCAAGGACAGCGCTGGATCCAAAAATCCCTCCTGCAATAAACTCAACAATGGCATAACTCAAATTCAAGAAAAAAGCGATCCAGACCGCATGTTTTGTCTTCATAATCCTATTTCCTTTGTTATAATAGATTCATGAACATCATGTTCATTATCATTATCTAACATTCACAACAGAAAGGATAGGGGCAAACCGTTTAGGGTGTACGTTACTGAACAGTTTGTTCAAAGTGTCCATATGACTGCTCAGGATCGTCGTATTACTAAGACTCGAAAAGCCATCTATAATGCTTTTTTACAATTACTCAACCAAAAAGACTACGAGGCCATCACGGTTCAGGAAATCATTGACTTAGCCGATGTGGGGCGATCAACCTTTTACAGCCATTACGAAAGTAAGGAATTATTGCTAGATGAACTCTGCCAAAAGCTCTTTCACCATCTCTTTGAGCGTGCTGAACACCTCTCTCCACAAGACTACCTGGCTCATATCTTCCAGCATTTCAAAAAAAATCAAGACCATGTGACTAGTCTCTTGCTCTCTAAAAATGATTATTTTATCCGGCAACTGCGAAAAGAACTAGAACACGATGTCTACCCAATGGTAGCCGACGAACTCATCAAGGCCCATCCAACTCTCCCTCACTCTTACCTCAAACACCTAGTCGTCAGCTATTTCATCGAAACCCTCAGCTGGTGGTTGAAAAAAGGCAAGTCCTACACCGAACAAGAAGTGATCCAATTTTATTTGGAGATTCTGAAAGTGGGTTCGAACTAGAAGGGAGTATTTTCAATGACCAGCGTGCAATTTTACTTTCTATTTCCATCACTCTTCATGCTTCACGAACTCGAAGAAATCGTTTGGATGCCATCCTTTGTCAAAAAAATATCAATCCAGTATCCAAACAATCGAATCCTAACTTATTACACTCCTTTTGCTTTCAACTTTATTGTCTTGGAACAATTTCTCATCCTAATGACGTCGCTATATCTTAGTTACCAGTTTAACAACTATAGCATTTACGCAAGCATCATAATCGCTTATATCTACCATGTCTTAGGACATCTGATTCAGACAGTCGTTATTCGAAAATATGTGCCTGGATTGTTGACGGGCATTTTAACGAGTTTGTTTACTCTTTGCAATCTCAAAAATGAATTTCCAATTAAACTTTATGGTTACTCTCTTTTTATCTTATTGGTTATTATTTTAAATCTTGTAGTATCATTTATGATTCTTCATAAAATCAGTCATAAAAAATAGTACTCAGGCAATCATATCTTAGAAAGGAAACCCTATGTTCTTCCACATTCTTCTCGGCTTTTTTACAGCCTTCTTTGCCCTTGCTTTTGCTCTTCTTCACTTATTGGCTTCTCTTTCTGAAGTTAAAAAAGGGAATCACACTCTAGGAAATACATTTCTCCTCATCGGAAGTAGCCTTGCGACCTTATCTCTCATCCTCTACTTCTTTTTACCGATTGTCGCTCTAGTCCTTTGGCTGATCGGCTGTGGTTTGATTTGCTACGGGGCCTATTGGAATGGGAAACACAAAGAAAACTTCCACCCAGCCCACCACCTGATTCGGGTGGGCATCGCTCTGGTCCTTACCATCTTGTTAGCCTTGTTATAAGAAAAGCTCAAGTTTTCAAAAAACTTGAGCTTTTGTAGTTTCTATTTGTTAAGCCATCAACAGCATGAGAATAGGGATCACCACCATGGTTGCAAGGGTCGTCTCTGTCACCATGACGGCTGCATAATCACTATCAGCTCCGTAAAGTCTGGCAACAACTGGCGCATTGGTCATCACAGGCATGGCGGACTGGATGATAAAGACTTGCTTCATCAAGCTTGGAAGAGGCACCCAGTAGACGATGGAGGCCATCAAGAGAGGGGCAACCAGGAAGCGACCTAGTAGAATCAATAGCTGATCTTTTCCCAGAACCAACTGCTTCACGCCTACATGAGACACTGACAAACCGATGAATATCATGGATAAGGGGGTCGTTAAATTGCCCAGATACTGCAAATCACTGGCTAGAAAAGCTGGCAACTTGATCTGCAGCATCACCATGACTAGACCTAAGAGAAAGCCCATGAGGGGCGGAGAAAAGACTTTTTTCAGACTGGTTTTGAGATCAAACTGCGCTTCTCCCTCACCATCCCGCTGGATGAGATAAGTTCCCAAAGTCCAGAAAAAGGTCGTATTACACATGTAATAGATCAAAACATAGGGAATGCTGGCATCTCCAAAGAGGGCTTGGTTAATGGGAAGCCCTACGAAAATCGTATTGGAATTAAAAAACATGGAAATAAAGAGGCCACGACGGTCCTGTCTTACTGCAAAGATCTTGGCTACTGCTGTCGCGATGCCAAGCAAAATAACCATAGACAAGGCAGGAAACCGCAAGGCTGGCAACATTTTAAGCAGATCTGCTGCTGTGAAGCGCTGCGTAATGGTGTAGAGCATATAGCAGGGAAGAGCAACTTGAGTGACCAATTTAGCGAGTAGGCCACGCGACTTATCATCGAACCAGCCTTTTTCACCAATGACAAAGCCCACTAAAATCATACCCAGGATGACGAGAATCCCTGATATGCTCCTCAAAAAGATGTCCATGTTCTCCCCTTTTCTTTTTTAAATTTGAACTAGAAAATCTCATTTTTTACAAGTCTTAAAAACTACTCTAGTATATCACAAAAAGAGGTGGAGCAACATGCCCAACCTCTTGTATTTTATTGATTGTTACTAGTAGCCTTTCTTAGCTGCCTTACTCCATTGGTACCAACCAACCAGACTGTTGATAAGGTAAATCAAGAAAAACCAATAAAATGGTGGGGACTATGGCGAAAATAGATGATTCAGTTAAAAAGAAAGTTCCAGAATTGCGATTAAAGGATTCGCGGATGAATGGGAACAGCGTAAGTTGGGAGACGAAGTTCGAATAGTGATGGGACAGTCTCCTAATTCAGAAAATTATACTGATGATCCTAATGGGCGCTAAAAATGCGAAGACCTATGAAGACCTATTTTGTATTAGTCAAACAAAAGATCCAAAAGAAATGGTATATGATTATGACCATGAAATAAAGTAAAACCAAACCGAGTGATCTGAGGAAGCACCCGATGATCATGAAACGTTATTAAACACAAAAGTCACCCATGTGAGTTCTTGCCAGAAGCTGAAGTTAATCCTTCAACCTGGAAAACCCGCAGAGGTGACTTTTTCTATACATCTCGATTTTTCTGGCAATAATCATTAACCGATAAATATGTCTGTGAATCACCCAGCGACTTCGCTATGTCCATAATCCGCGGTGGTAGTAATCCCACTCGCTGGACAAGTTCGTGATCGCTGAATAATTCCCGTGGACTGCCGGCGAAGCCAAACTTCCCGTATTCCATAACATACACCGACTCAAACTCGGCGGCGACCCAATCCATGTCATGGGTGATGGTCACAACTTGGTGGCCCGAATCAGCCAACTGATGGAAAATTGCGGTCAACTTGCGCCGGCTTTCCCAATCAAGCGACATCATCGGCTCATCAAATAAATAAATCGCCGGATCCACTGCCAAAACTGTGGCAACGCTCAACAGCTTGCGTTCCGACAATGACAGGTCATATGGACTTTCAGCTGTTTTATCATCCAAGCCAACTCTTTTTAGAGCCGCTAAAGCCCGCCTCGTAATCGTGTCGTGGTCATCCATGACCTGCGCGACACTCCACTCCACCTCTCGTTGAACGGTCGGGTTGAAAAGCTGATCGTCAGGATTCTGAAAAGTAATCCCAACCTTCAGTAACTTTTCGACTGGTTTAAGATCATTAAAATTTTCTCCATCGATCTTAATCACACCGGTTTGTGGTGTCAGCAAGCCCGTCAACAATTTGAAGAGCGTTGATTTGCCGGCACCATTTTGGCCGACAATCGCCACCATCGGATCGGCGAAGTGTTTGTCTTCAACATCCAAGCTAAAGGACCGTTCCGGATAAGTGAACGTCAGGTGTTTCAGTTCAATTGTGGACATAACGAACCTCCTTCAGTTCAGCGTCATTCACCGGATACCGGCCATCAGCCAAGTGCCAATCCATTTTTTGAGCAAGTTGCTGGATTGTCGGGGCTGGAATCTGCCAGTCAGCTGCCAAATGATTAAACACCTCACCCGGCCTGCCCTGGGCTACCATTTGACCCTCGTGCAGCACCCACACAACGTCGGCGACTTCGCACAAATCGTCAATTTCACTGGTGACAATGAAGACAGTCGTCTCTTTGACTTGGGCCAGCCATTGGAAAAATTGTCGGCGGCCAAGGGGATCCATCTGACTGGTCGGATCATCCATAATCAAAACAGCCGGGTTAGCCACAATCGCCGTGGCAATTGCCAACCGCTGGATCTGACCACCGGAAAGGCTCTCGGGACGCAAATTCAGCTGTTCAATCAGCCCCATTTGCGTGGCAACTTCTTCAACCCGTTTTTGAATCAGTCCTTCAGCCATTCCCTGATTAATCAAGTCAAAGGCGATTTCATCGGCAACCGTGTCTGCCAACCCGCTTAGTTGGCCAGCTGGATTTTGCAATACAACTCCATTCATGGCATTATAAACCGGCCAATTGTCGGACACTCGCTGGCCAAACATGTGCCAGTCGCCCTCAATCTCAGCAGACACAATTTTGGGAATGACTCCTGCCAGCACACGGCACAAAGTCGATTTGCCGGAGTGGCTATTCCCGATAATCCCAACCACCTGGCCGGTATGAACCTCCGCGTTAATTTGACGCAGTTGTGGTTGCTCAGTACCCGGATAACGGGTGGTCAAATTTTCAATTACAATCCGTTTATCTTCGTCCATATCTTCCACCCAATCAATAAAATTGCCAATCCAGTCAGACCAATGTGCAGCGTCCGCGACAGGCGATACACGCGCTGGGAGGTTCTGACAGTCCGGTTGGGATTATCAAAACCTCTCAGTTGGAGAGAAATCGACCGCGCCATCGATTGATCCAAGGTCTTAATCACCAATGGAATTAGAACCGGCAGGACTGACTTTAATTTCTGAATCAACGTTTTTTGCGGATTGGTTCCGCGAACTTTTTGTGCCTGCTGGATTTTCCGCATATTGCGCATCATTTCCGGCAAAATATAACAGACCGACATCAGAACGTAGACGGTTTTATAAGACAATCCGGACAGTTCCAAATAGGCCGCGTTTTCTGAAATACTCGTGGTCACCATAAAAAAGCCACTGGTCAAAATAATCACCAATACTCGACAACCCAGAGTGGTGGCGTAAATCAGGCCTTCTTTGTAGAACGATACCCCAAGCACAGAAAACAGCACAGTTTGATTCCGACTGTAAAATAACCCTTGGATGATCAGCATAGTGCAAATCAGAAACAGGCTGAATCCTAGCGCCTTAAAGGTGGTAGAACTCAATTTGGAAAATAACAATAGCAGTGTTGCGACAAGAATTAATCCGACCTGAAGCAATAAATTCATACTGGCAAAGCTCAACAACGTCATGTCCAAGATGAACAAGAGCTTAGTAATCGGATCGATCACCTGGTACCACTTGAGCTTGACCCGTGGCGCTCCAGAAATCAATGTTTGATCAGTCATCATTTATCACCGCTAAAGAAGTGCACCATCCGCTTCGGCAGCTGACGATAGATGAAGAATGCCAGGTAGGCCACGCAGACTTTATCCAAAATATCCAAGACAAACTCATCGGTAAATGAGGCCAGCCACACTGGTACATGATTGGCGACCATTACCGCAAACAATGAGTCACCCCAAGCGATACCGGTCTGACCACCCCAAAAGATGACGTTGAGTGGCGTTGAAATGACAGCTGAAACGATGGCAATAATAATAGCAGAAACAAATACTCGTCGCGCTGACGAGAACCACCCATTGGCGTGCAAAACTCCGACAGCAATCCCAATTCCGATGCTGGTAATCGCATACACGGTTGAAATTGGCGATAAGGTCAGCCCATAGATCACATTGTTGATGAAACCACTGATGGCACCGGCAACCGGCCCAGCCAACATGCTGGCAAGAAAGGTTCCCAAAGACCCCAGCCAAACGGGCAACTTTAACCCCTCCGCCAAGGCTTTAGCAACATAGTTAATCCCCACGGCAGCGGGAATCAAAGTCATGGTGGCAGCACTTAACTTAAATTTCCACATACTGGTACGATGAATCGGTTCTGTTTTCATAATCTTCTCCTTTTGTTTTTAAAGAGCCGTGTCTGTTTAGACTTTCGGACGCAACGCTCTATAGATTTTTATGGTTGAACTGCCTTCATTCTAGCAGAATCACCTTAGTCGACATCGGATCCTCTCCTTGAAAACACTTGTTCAACAGTTCACAATTAATCATACTCCCTTTCCCTAAATTGTCAAGGATTTTTTAAAATTTTCTTGAAAATGTTCGGAAAATGGGTTTCAACTACTCCCCTAACCCTAATTGAAAGGGTTGTAACTCCCCATCATCCGATCATTCTGTACCAGAAGAACAAAAAACAAACACCATTTCTGGTGTTTGTTGTGAACAGAGAAAAACTGTTCTTTTATATAAATCTAATAACTTCTTTAAAGTTTTATTTATTGGTGTTATTCGACCATCTTCTGAAACTTTCCTCTGTGAGAAAAGTGCTAGAAACAATAATGTTTCTAGCACTCGGAATTATTGAGACCTTAGGCTCAATAATTAGTCATGGAACTTCTTCGAAGTTCGCTGACGTCCGCACTCACCTATGGAAAGTTTCTAAGATGACTTTGTCTTTAATATGAACAAACACCATTTCTGGTGTTTGTTTCATTTTATAAAGGAAGCACTAGCTTATTTTTTCTTTTTCTTCAAAATATAAGCTGCAATGCTTGCCAAGACAAAGGCTAAAACTAAGCTAATAATAGAGATGGTCGTACCTGTATTTGGTAAGAATCCTAAGATTTTGCCTGGTTTCTTCGGCTCTGGTTGGCTTGGTTTTTTAGGTTCAGGTTGACCCGGTTTCTTTGGTTCAGATGAACTTGGAGGAGTTGGTTGTTTTGGAGTTTCTTTTGGAACATGCTTGTTAGTAATCACAACATTTCCTTTACCATCCTCGTCGTTACGAGCTTCATAGCCCTTTGGAACACTGACTTCTCTCACTGTATAAGTGATGGTGTTTCCATTTGCTTTTTCATCTAAATCTGCAAAGGTATGGGTCCACTTGTTTTCAGCTGACAATTCTACTTCTTGACCGACTTTTTGATCATTGGCATAGAGTTGAACGCGAATACTCTTCGGACGAATTCCATCCTTGTCATTCTCATCATCCCACTTCTTAGTGACCGTGACGCTTGTCTTACCAGGTGCATGGGTATTGGTAATGGTATAAGCAGCCTGATCAATTGTAGTCGTATATTCAGCTACCTTCTCTTCTTGAAGAGTATAGACGATTTCTTTTCCATCCTTGAATTTTGGTAGACCTGTGAAACTTTCTTTCCAATCTGTCGCATTCGTGAGTTCTTTTTGAGCAACTTTTTCACCATTGGCAAGAAGATTCACAACGATACTTGCTGGACGAAGACCATCTTGATTGTCTTGGTCATTCCAAATCTTGGTCACTGGAATATCGATCACCGCTGGCGTATGCGTATTGGTCAAGATCGTATGAGCAGCGTCAGAGGTATCGGCAGTGACTTGGTAGCCTTCAGGAACAGAGACTTCTTCCACACGGTAGCTGATAGCTTGACCAGCTTTCTTTTCAGCTAATTTGCTAAAGGTATGAGTCCATTGATTGTCCGCTGACAATTCAACTGGGTCTCCTACTTTTTCATCCCCAGCATAGAGTTGAACCTTAATGGATTTTGGACGAAGACCATCTTGGTTGTTGGCATCTTCCCATTTCTTCGTGACTTTCATCTCTGTCAAAGCTGGTTCATGCGTATTGGTCAAGACAACATTGGCCTTGTCCTTATCATTTACCGTTACTTTGTAACCATCTGGGACAGTTACTTCTTTGACTGTATATGCAATTGCTTTTCCAGCTGCCTTGGCATCAAGGTTTTCAAATGCACCTTTCCAGTCATTCGCAGCTGAAAGTTCTAATACTTGATCGGTCGCAAGACCATCTTTGTACAATTGAACTTGAATGCTGGCTGGACGAAGGCCGTCTTGGTTGTCTCCATCTTCCCACTTCTTGCTCACTTCTACTTTGGTCTTTTCTGGTTCGTGCGTGTTGGTCACGACTACTTGACCTGGATTGCTTGCTTCGACGGCTTGTGTGTAGCCTTCTGGAACATCGATTTCTTTGACTGTATAGTTGATAACTTGGCCAGCTTTCTTCTCATCTAGGTTTGAGAAGGTATGGGTCCATTTGTTATCTGCTGACAATTCAACAGCCTTACCAACCTTTTGATCACCAGCATACAATTGAACCTTGATTGTTTTTGGACGAAGGCCATCTTGGTTATTGGCATCCTTCCAGTTTTTCGTAACAGTCAGGCTTGTCTTACCTGGTTTGTAAGTATTGGTAATTGTAGTGCCATCAATCTTAGTGGTGTAATTGTCCACTTTGTCTTCTGTCACTGTGTAGACAACTTTTTGTCCATCTTTATAGACTGGTAGATCTGAGAAGGTATGAGTCCATTCATCTCCTTCACCAGTCAGATCAAGAGCTTGAACCTCTGTTCCATTTGCCAAGAGGTGAACTTTGATGGTAGATGGGCGAAGACCATCTTGGTTTTGTGCATCATCCCAGACTTTCTTGACTGTAACCGTCGTGGTCTCAGGAGTGCGCTTGTTAGTGATGGTGGCTTTTCCATCTGTGAAGCTAGCTTCTTCTGTATCGACCGTATAATGAGTCGGTACTTTCACTTCTTTGACAGTGTAGGTAATGAGCTTGCCATCACTGTCTTTATCCGGAAGATTCGTAAAGTGGGCTTTCCAGTCTGTTGCGGCTGAAACCGTGACTGGTTTTCCTTGAGCTTTGCCATTCTTGTAGAGTTGGAATTCCACACTTTCTGGGCGAAGCCCTTCTTGGTTGTCTTGGTCATCCCAAACTTTTGAAGCTTCAAGATCGAGATACTTGATATCTGCTTCATTAGCGATCTCAACTGGGACTGCTTTTGATCCAACCGCTTTTCCATCCACCGTGACGTGGTAGATTTGTTTGTCCGCATCATAGGTGACAACCACAGCATGTTCTGTTTCATCCAACTTGTAGTTTTCAGGTGCTTTGGTTTCTTTGAGCGTATAGGTTCCTTCTGTTAAGGTGTTAAAGGAAAGTTCCCCTTTTTTATCAGAAGTTGCCGTCGCAACAACCGCGCCATTTGCATCAGTTAAGGTAAATTCAGCACCTTCAAGAACTTTCTTAGGATCATCCTTGTCCACCTTCTTGACGTGGAAAGCAGCCGAGAAGATTTGTGCAGTGACGGTATTAGACTCACGATTTCCTTCATGACCTTTCGCCTTGTAACCAAACTGGTTATGGGCTTGAACAAGACCAGAACGACCGCCGTTATCTTCATTATCTTTGGTGCGTTTTTGCATCAAGGCCTTGACTTCATCAGTCAATTCACTTGGATTTACAACTGGGACACCAAAGCTTGCTTCTCCACGCGCAGGAATCGTAGTCCCAGCATTTGCAACTAACTTGATTCCTGTTACTTGACTGTAATCAGCCACAGCTGTCGTCCAGATATCCTTGTCAGCAGCTTGCGCCATGGTATCTGTCGTAACGCCTGTATCAGTTGTATAGTAGACCGTCCATCCTTCTGGAGCTGTCACTGGTCCACGAAGGCTGACCGTGTATTCTGTCATCCGACCAGATCCGTCTAGTGTGTTAACGTCTTTTACTTTTGGTAGGACATCATAGACGACTCCGTCTTCTACTGCCTTATCCGTATTATTTTTAATGGTGAGTTTGTAGTTAAAGGTTTCACCTGGTTTGAAGGTACGTGTCACAATCGAAGCGTCTGACAGGTCATCATTTTTAGCGATGTATTTGCGGGCATAGATTCCCTCAGCAGCCACAATTGTATAGTTTGATTGGGCATATGGAATCTTATCTGTTGTTGAACCATTCCCGTTCAGATCGTAAACGTCTTCCGTTACCCGATCAGGGTTGGCATTTTCAAGATCGTGGATGCCGTTTCCAGCGACATAAACTTTATTGGTGAAAGTCCCACCATCGTCTTTCCCTTTCAGATCGGCCACGATAAATGGTAGACGCACGCGATTAATATCTTGAAGAGAAGCTTTAATAAACTCTTTTTGGTCCAAATGCATGATGAGAGCTGTCCGTCCAGAATTGTGGTAGTTTTCAATGACATCGTAGCTCTTTAAGAATTTCATCCCTTTTTCATTAGAGGCAAGGTTTCTCTCAAAATCTTTATAGTCGACTTTAAGGGTATTTGGATCATAAAGATCAATGATTCGCAGGTCTCCATAATCCTTATCAGGATCTAAAACTACTTTGGTTGCCATCAAACCAAAACGAATATTTTGTCCATCAGTATAACGAACATCATTGTAATCCGTCGTTTTTGAAATCTCAAAGCTTTCCTTCAAAGGAATCAGCTTAAAGGTCCAATCTGATGTTTGGTCTTTAGCAATATTTGATTGTGTTTGATAAGTGACACGACCTGTATTCTTGAATTCATTCTTGGTCGCATCATTTTCATCGTAACGAGTCTTTTCTGGATCTTTGAAGCTTGTATAGGTATTGAGGCGAATTCCTTGACCAGATTTTAGGACAAAATCATCCTTCATTTCCATCCGCCAACCGACAACGGTTCCATACTTGCTTAAATCAATCAAGCCATTGCCATCTTTGTCTGTTTCCGGCTGAATTTCTTTTTGGCTACCATCTTCTAAAGTAAGGGTCAAGCGTTTTACGTATTTACTGATATGCTCACCAATACCGTAATTTCCTTGCATAAGACGAGCGTAATCAATCTTGGTGAATTTTAACCGAGAGTCCACTGTCTCATCATAGAAAACAAAATTCTTTTGTGTCGAAGGAGTTTTATTATCAAAAGCGATGATCCATTTATAGTTTGCTGCCTTGTATTCAGTTGAATCATAGACATCACCATCTGCTTTTTTAGCAAAGCTTCCAGCCCCTTCAAGGTCACGTGAAGTCAAACGGAAAATAAGAGAATCTTCCGCAGTAATATCTGGTTCTCCCTCTCCACGGTTGGCAGGAATTCCTACGATGCTACCAGTATTGGTCAAATCCTTACTAAGAACGTCCTTGAGGGTTTGGTCTTTTTCTAAGACCAAATCAGGGAATTTCAAGTAGAGGTAACTTGTATCCTTGATTTTGGTCATAAATTCTTGGTGATAAGCTGCTGGATTGTCGTTTGCATCCGCCTTGAAAGTCTTCGTAACTGTACCATCTCCATTGTCTACCCAGCCTTCAGACTTGGTTGTATCAAGAACAGCTGTACGAGTCTTCCCACTTTTATCTGTATAGGTTGGTAACTTATCAGTGATCGTTGCTGATTCTAACTGACGGTATTGACCACCGTATTGACCACGCATTCCGTCCAATTGGAAGGCAAATGGGACAGAAGTTGGTGTTTCAATATAGTTCTTACCATCCACACCTTTGACAATACCTGGCATTGCTTCCGCATAGTCCTTAGACATGGCTTCGTTCAAGTTTTGGTTGATGTACTTGGTGAAGCGATAGTCGTTGTACTTGGGTTTCCAAATGATATCATTGAGCGCTGTTTCCTGCCCATTGATGTTCAAGGTACCCGTAATATCCAATGAATAATTGGTCGGTGCATAACCGACTTTAAATTTTCCAATAAATGGTAGAGTTAGGACCTCTGACTTTTGGTAATTGTTAAAGTGAAGTGTGACTTGATAATCATCTCCAACTTTTGTAACCGTTGGTTTGTCATGCTCTGAAGCACTATTGAAGTCAGGGAAACTAACTTCTCGTAAGTACTTTCCAGGAACCTTCAAGGTCACCGTTACTTCATTAATATCCGTTGTCAAATTCTTAGGGGTGATCTGGATATAACCAGACATGGTATCTCCTGTGTAATAGGACATCCCATCTGGATGGTTCTGTTTATCCCCATACATAAGGGTAACATCCAAGGCCCCATTATCCCCGACTGCTAGCTCATTGGCAAAGGCTGTGATCGCCCCTTGACCAAGCTGGCCTAGCATCATGAAAATTGTTAAAATGGCAAAACCTTTTTTCAAAAAGTCTTTCCATAATGAACGAAGCTTTTTCATGTCTTATCTCCTTTACTTTTGTTAGCCTTCCAAAAGGCCCTCCCTTTAATTTTATCACTTATTTTTTAAAATATCCTTTGCTTTTCAAATTAAATCATCACTATTCAATAATATAGACATTATTTGCAATGATGTCTATATTATAAATCACTATCTGGTACTGATTTCCCCTTTCTTCTATCCAAGGGCAAGAAAATAAAACATTTATAAACAAGGAGGAGCAGTCTGCCAATTCTTATTCTTCCTTGATTTTCTATATATAAAAAACTCAAACACATCTGCTTGAGTTTTGTACACCCTACTATTGGTTGGTTATTTTATCTAACTCTTCACCATTTGAAGGAATCTTTTGTTTTTCCCTTCTCTCTCGTACCCACAGCATGGCTAGTCCAAAGAGGTGGCTGCCAAACAAGGCCGTCACAAAAATCAGCTTGCCCCTGTCTGGATAAGAGAGAGGGAGGCTGCTAAAGCCATAGCGAGCCCACTCGATAAAGATCGGATGCGAAAAGTAAAGAGCTATACTCATTTGCTTTAAATACTGTAAATCATAGCTTTTCAAAAAGGACGATCGCAGGCAGGCATTGACCAAATAAACGGTCACAAAAGGAAGAAGAAAGAAAAAGTTCTTATCAATTCCTTGGTGTTGAAAAATGATGATGCCTTCCATACAGAACAAACCAAAGGCAAGTGCTAGCTTTTGCCAACGGTGAATTCTAAAAGTTTGTGCATGAAAATGGTCATACAGATAATAACCCATATAAATAAAAATGGGCGTGTAAAAGAGACCATTTCGCGCTGTAAAAAATAAATTGCTGTAGAGCTGGTAACCTTTGAGAAGACTTGTGGTGTCCAGATAAGCCGAATAGGTCTCGATCAAGCCCCAGCAGTAAAGAAGAAAGGTGATCAACCCCGTCCAAACCATACCTAGGTGTTTGACCAATTGATTGACCAAAACAAAACCCAGCAAAAAGGCTGGGATATACCAGAGTTGGTAGCACATCCCCAGATAGATCAGTGCAATGAGAACACCTGCTGGAAAAAGATAGATAGGAAGATGGAGACTAGAGAAAAAGAGCCAGGCATAAGGAAGGTAAACAAAACTCCAAAACAAATAGGTTTTTACGATTTTGGCCAGATAGGTCTTCATTTTCTTAGAATTCCCTAGTGATTGCTTGAGGAAAAAGCTGGCACAGACGATAAAAAATGGCACCGCTAGCCGGCCGAGCATACTCTTGAGACCAAAATGCAGTGGCTCATAAGAGGTTAAACGACCACTATGCACCAAAATCACTGCAATCGCAAAGAGGTATTGAAAAAAGCTGATACTAGAGGTGTTATAGAGGGGATTCTTTTGCATATTCCTACTCCTTGCCCAAAGCAGTTTCTATGGTTATTTTAGCATGAAAGGGAAGGCCAAGCAAGGAATCTTACATCCTTATCTACCTTTTTTCCTCTATTTTTGATATACTCAAAGCATGCATAAACAAACGATTATTGATTTTAAAGAGCTTGGATTGCGCCACCTTTTCACCAAGCCTATAAAGGAATTAAAAACTAGAAACCTCGACCAGGTAGAGGCTCTTCTTAGAGAAGTCGAAGCCTACCAGGAGCAAGGCTTTTATGCTGTTGGCTATGTCAGCTATGAGGCTGCTCCTGCTTTTGAGAAGAAGTTTGCTGTCCATCCAGCACCTCTTATGGGAGAGTATCTCCTCTATTTTACGATCCACGAGGAGGTCGAAACCCTTCCTTTCCCAGAGCACTATGAAGCTGTGGATCTTCCAGCCAATTGGAAGGAAGAGGTAGAGGCGCCTGCTTATCAAGAAGCCATCGAGACCATCCATCACCATATCCGCCAAGGAGATACCTACCAGGTCAACTACACCGTCCAGCTTTCTCAAGAGCTAAAGTCTGACCCTTTGACCATCTACAACCGCTTAGTGGTTGAGCAAAAAGCCCATTACAATGCCTTCATCCAGCACGATGATGTCTCCATCCTCTCCATCAGCCCTGAGCTCTTTTTTGAGCAAGACGACCGGCTGCTGACCACGCGCCCTATGAAGGGAACGATGCGCCGTGGTCTCACTAACCAAGCAGATCTTCAAGAAGCTGCTTGGCTAGAAGCCGATCCAAAAAATCGAGCAGAAAACATGATGATCGTGGATCTCCTCCGTAATGACATGAACCGGATTTCGGAGATTGGAAGTGAGCAGGTGACCCGTCTTTGCCAAGTCGAGCAATACTCCACCGTTTGGCAGATGACCTCGACTATTGAAAGTCGCTTGCGAGCTGAGGTCGACCTGGTCCAAACCTTCCGAGCTCTCTTTCCTTGTGGCTCGATTACAGGAGCACCGAAGATCTCCACTATGGAAATCATCCACAAGACAGAGAAGGCTCCTCGAGGTGTCTACTGTGGAACGATCGGCATCCTTCTTCCAAAAGGGAAACGGATTTTTAATGTAGCCATCCGGACCCTTCAAATGCAGGGGGATCAAGCCATCTATGGCGTGGGAGGAGGCATCACTTGGGACAGTAAATGGGAAAGTGAATACCAGGAAACCAAGCAAAAATCAGCTGTCCTTTACCGGCAAGAGCCTCACTTTGAGCTCCTGACGACCGGCCGCATCCACCAAGGAGAGTTGACTTTCTTAGACAAACATGTAACACGCTTGAGAGAAGCTAGTCGCTACTTTGCCTATCCTTATGATGAACCCAAACTCCTGAAAGAACTTCAAGAAGAGCTTGCTCATTTGGAATCCAACCTTGACTATCGTTGTCGGATCGCCTTGCAAAAAAACGGGACCTTTCACCTAGTAATCACGGAGCTGACAGACTTGCCCGCTAGCTATCTACAGGCCCAACTGACCGAGCAAAAGCTTGATTTAGCGACGCCATTTACTTATTTCAAAACGAGTCAGAGAGACCATCTCAGCCAGTCAGATCACGAGCAAATTTTCCATCTGCCAGATGGAACCTTACTAGAGACGACGATTGGCAATCTGGTGCTGGAGATAGAGGGACAACTCTATACCCCACCAGCTCACCTCCCCTTACTCGATGGCATTTATCGGCGCCATCTTCTTGAGACCCAGCAAGTTGAAGAAAAACTCTTAACTCTGAACGATTTAACAGACGCTGATCGTATTTATGCCTGCAATGCTCTTCGTGGTCTCTACGAACTCGATTTTCAAAGAAAGGATTCCTGATGAAACTAATTTTTTTACATGGACTAGGACAAGATGTCCTCTCTTGGCAAGGAGTCCAATTTGCACTTTCACCCTTGCACTCCAAAACTTTTGATATTTTCTCCCATCCAAAAGAAAGCTATCAGGAAGTCAAAGAAAGGTTGATGGAGCGCCTCCAGCAAGAAAGCGAACCCTTTATTCTGGTAGGACTCTCACTAGGTGGCGTGCTCGCTCTGGATCTCTCCAGACAAGACTTCCCGCAACTCAAGGGCTTGGTCCTTGCGGGAACTCAATACAAACTCAACACCAATCCCCTCTATCGGCTCCAGATTCTCCTTTTTCGTCTGCTTCCCAAGCATGTCTTTGAAAAACAAGATGCCAATAAACAACAGATGCTTCAAATCTTGACGGAATTAAAAGGGCTCAATTTAACCGATACCGTTAAAGTTTGCCCTCTTCCTAGCTTGGTGATTTGTGGTAGCAAAGATTGGGCCAATCAATCTTCTTCTAAAAAATTGGCCAATCTCCTGCCAAAAGGCCGCTATCAAGAAATCGCAGACGGAGGCCATCTACTCAATACCGAGAAACCCTATGAACTCGCGCAAGCCATCAAGGAGTTTGTCGCTGGGTTTTAAAATGAAGAGGCTGGGACAAAAGTCCTAGCCTCTCAATTATTTTTGGATTGTCGAGCAAGACGCAGTGGTTGAGTGGGCTCT
>NZ_CALPCT010000017.1:0-50178 GCF_943193075.1 Streptococcus caecimuris
AGCCCTACTCAACTGTGCGGAGGTGGGACGACGAAATCGAATTCTAACGAATTACCGATTTCTGTCCCACTCTCTCTTTGGACAAAGTCGTCCTTGTAATTACTGTTTACCAGACTGTTCCATATTCCAGAAGTCGGTCACAGCACCACGAGAGGCGGAAGAAACGATATGGGCGTATTTACCGAGAACCCCACGGCTATACAGTGGTGGCAAGGTTGTTTCCGCCTTCCGTTTCGCCAACTCTTCGTCTGAAACGTGCATGGTGATTTCTTTGGTATCTTGGTCTACTGTTACCAGATCCCCTGTGTGGAGGTAGGCGATTGGGCCACCGACCTGAGCTTCAGGCGCAATGTGACCAACAACGAGACCGTAAGTCCCACCAGAGAAACGTCCGTCTGTCAAGAGGGCCACCTTGTCTCCTTGGCCTTTCCCAACGATCATAGATGACAAGGACAGCATTTCCGGCATACCAGGACCACCCTTAGGTCCTACAAAACGAACAACAACAACGTCGCCATCCACGATTTCATCCGAAAGAACCGCTTCAATGGCTGCTTCTTCCGAGTCAAAGACCTTAGCAGGTCCAGTGATGTTACGAACTTTCACACCTGATACTTTGGCAACCGCCCCTTCTGGAGCCAAGTTCCCTTTCAAGATGATCAATGGACCATCTGCACGTTTAGGATTTTCAAGTGGCATGATAACTTTTTGACCTGGTGTCAAATCAGCGAAGGCTTCCAAGTTCTCAGCTACTGTTTTACCAGTACATGTGATGCGATCCCCGTGAAGGAAACCATTCTTAAGAAGGTATTTCATGACGGCTGGCACACCACCGACATTGTAAAGGTCTTGGAAGACGTATTGACCTGATGGTTTTAAGTCAGCCAAGTGAGGCACGCGCTCTTGGAAATCATTGAAGTCTTCAAGGGTCAAGTCCACATTGGCCGCATGAGCGATCGCAAGCAAGTGAAGAGTCGCATTGGTGGATCCACCCAGTGCCATGGTCACTGTAATCGCATCTTCAAAGGCTTCACGAGTCAAGATATCAGATGGCTTCAGTCCCATTTCAAGCATTTTGACAACTGCACGACCTGCTTCTTCGATATCGGCTTTTTTATCAGCTGATTCAGCAGGGTGAGAAGAGGAACCTGGCAAGCTCATACCAAGGACCTCGATCGCTGTCGCCATGGTATTGGCCGTATACATACCACCACAGCCACCAGGGCCAGGGCAGGCATTACATTCTAGTTGCTTTACTTCTTCAGCAGTCATATCACCATGGTTCCATTTCCCGATCCCTTCGAAAACAGAAACCAAGTCGATATCTTTTCCATCGAGATTCCCTGGAGCAATGGTCCCACCATAAGCAAAGATCGCTGGGATATCCATATTGGCAATGGCAATCATGGAACCAGGCATGTTCTTATCACAGCCACCGATGGCTACAAAGGCATCGACGTTGTGACCACCCATAGCAGCTTCGATAGAATCCGCAATGATATCACGTGACGTCAAGGAGAAGCGCATCCCTGGTGTCCCCATAGCGATCCCGTCCGCAACTGTAATGGTGCCAAATTGGACCGGCCAAGCTCCTGCATCTTTCACACCTTCTTTGGCCAGTTTTCCAAAATCGTGGAGGTGGATGTTACAAGGAGTATTTTCCGCCCATGTCGAAATCACTCCGACAATCGGTTTCTCAAAACTTTCATCGGTCATTCCCGTCGCGCGAAGCATGGCACGGTTGGGAGATTTTACCATGCTATCGTAGACACTACTACGATGGCGTTTGTCTAATTCTGTCATGTCATTCCTCTCGTTTCATTTTTTACCATTATAGCATAAAAGAAGGCCCAAAGACAGATCCAAACTTTGAGATCAACCAGGGAGAAGAAACTTTTCCCAAAAATTTCAATTTTTTTGTCAAGTAACTTTACTTTACAAAAAAGTTTTGTTATACTGTTAAAGTTGATGAAAATCAAACCTAATTGAATTTATATCTTAAAAGGAGAATAACGAAATGGCAGTACCTGCACGTCGCACATCAAAAGCGAAGAAAAACAAACGTCGTACGCACTACAAAGTAACAGCTCCATCTGTAAACTTTGACGAAGCAACTGGAGATTACTCACGTTCACACCGTGTATCACTTAAAGGATACTACAAAGGACGTAAGATCGCTAAAGCTGCATCAGCTGAATAATAGAAGGGAGATACCATGCGCGTAAATATTACACTTGAACACAAAGAATCTGGTGAACGCTTGTACCTTACTTCTAAAAACAAACGTAACACTCCAGACCGTCTTCAATTGAAGAAATACTCACCAAAACTTCGCAAACACGTTGTGTTTACAGAGGTGAAATAGGGGTTCACTACACGTCAATAGATGTTAGAAACCTTGATTTTAAGCGATTCTTGAAATTCTAAATTTCACTACATTGCAATATAAATCAACCGAATCACTACCTTTTTCACTACCTTTTTTGAAATAAGAATAATGATTCGGATATATAAAAGAAGAGGAACTTTATTGTGAAGCTCCTCTTTTTGTTATGTGTTCTTTTTCTCACAGATCGTATGACCTGGTTTGACACAGTTGGATTTCAGGTACTTTCAGTTTAGCTTTATATCAACCATCATCAAAATCCAACTATTTTCTTATTTTAAAAAATATGAATAAGTTTGATTGAATGAGGGAATTTCTTTAAATTTTTTCTTAGCACCTATAAGTTAATAATACTATTCTTTAAATTATAGTTTATAATTATCTGATGTTTCAATGACCACAAAACAAAGTACAGCGAATCACTTCCTTTAGTCAAACATATAACTGAACAACATTGTTTATCTTCCTGCACTTTCATATTTTTTCAATCCTTTTCTAAAAATTGTACGACTGATAATAATCAAAAAAACTGTAAAAACTATTTGATAGAAAAATAGGTTCAATGTATCTTTCCCTAAAAATATTAATACTGCAGGATTGGCAATTAATAAATTGGGAACAAATAACATAGTGATCAATCTGTTAATACCTGTAAAAATATTATATGGATACTTAGAAATTCCAATATAATTCAAAAATACATCTACTTTTGAAAATTTAGTTGGGAACCAAAATGAACTAATCGTTATTAGAAACCAAATTGAATAATATATAATACAACCACACATTAAAGAAAGGATATAAAATAATATTTTTAATGAATTTAAATGTACATTTAAATTTCCATAACTTATAAAAATGATCGCAAGACCAAAAAAAGTATTCACGAATTGAACTAAATTAAATGATCTAAAAATATAGAACAACTGAGTATCAAACGGCCTCAATAAAATTTGATCCAAGTTACCACTCAAAATATCTGATTCTAAAATTCCCATACTTCTAATTAACAATCCCATCATAACTCCATCTACAATAGTGTAGGAACCTACCAAAAATAAAATTTGATAATAGTCCCAACCATTAAAAGAGTCTATGTTTAAGAAAATCAATCTAAAAAATACAATAGGTAAACCAATCCACAGTATCGACGAAAATAGACCACAAAAGAAGTCAAAATGAAAATTCATATCAGATTTAAAACCAAAATGAAGTAGCCTAAAAATTACTTTTATTCTAAACATTTTATCCTCCCACATTTGAGAAGTGCTCCACTCCTTTTCTCAATATGAATCTTGATATAATATAAAAAATGATGCACCAAATCAATTGAATACAAATAATTCTCAAATAGTCTATTAATTTATATGTATCATTACTAAACATCTGAAGCGGTTCATATACTAAGTATTTAAAAGGTAATACATCTAAAAACAGACGAAAATTATTTGAAAAAAAACTTAAAGGCAATAATATTCCTGATAAAAACTGAATTACTATTTCTTTAACAGTAAGGACAAAAAATATATTTTCTAACCAAAAAGAAAGCATACCTACACAACATGATATTAAAAACCATAGAACCATAGATAGAATAATTGCAATACTTCCTAAAATAAGAATTTCAATGGTTAATAACTCATTCTTGTAATAAACACTGGAGAATAAAATGACAGGAATGATGATAAATAATAAATGAGCAAGCCTATCTCCAAGCATTTTACAAAAATAATACTTATAAAAAGTAACAGGTTTTATTAATATGCTAAAAAAATTTCCTGAATGAACATCGTCATTGATTTCCCAATCAACTGGATAAAAAACAAAATATGAAAAAATTATAGTCCCCAAATAGTATTGAACCATTGAGGTAAAATCATATCCTGCTATATTTATCTGGTTACTCTGATATATATACGTCCATAAAAATACTGATATCATAATTTGTATACTTGCCTGTAACATTAACAATAGTACACTTGATTTATAGTTCAAAATAGATCGAAATGATATCAGAATAATAGACATTTCTTTTTTCAATTGTGCTCCTTTTTTGTAAAATAGTTTTGTAAAATAATTTCTTCTAAAGAAAGATTTGATATTTCAAAATCTTCTATATCTACAAGCTTATTGATTGATTCTAATGTCTCAAAGACAAAATCTCTAGGTATTTTTAGTATACATTCCGATTTTGTTTGAGAAATGACTACTACTCCTTTAACAGAGCATAACTCTGGTACCAAATCTAATGTCATTTTTATCTTTAAATATTTAAAATCAGAAAATTTAGATAAAATAACATCCATTGACTCCTGCAAAATAATTTTTCCTTTGTCAATGACGATTAATTCGTCACAAACAGACGAAATATCATCCATATCATGACTCGTTAAAATAATAGTAGTATGACATTCTTCATTCATTTTCTTTAAAAATGTTCTGATATCTTTTTTAGACTGTATATCTAACCCTATAGTAGGCTCGTCTAAAAATAATATTTCCGGACTTGTTAAAGATGCCGCGATAAACTCCATTTTCATTTTTTGTCCAAGAGAGAGGGTCCGGACCTGCTGGTAAAGCTGATCTTTTACATTCAACAAATTGCTTAATTCCTGAATTCGTTCTTGTAAAATCGCCGGTTCTACCTCATATAAAGTACCAATCAATTGAAAATAATCCATAGCCGAAACATCTTGAAATAACTGTAATTTATTTCCTACTACTATTGAAATTTTTTTTCTAAAATTTATACTTCTTTTAAATGGAATTTCTCCATTCACTTCTAATTTTCCGGAACTAGGATAAAGAGTCCCAGTCAACATTTTAATCGTTGTGGATTTACCAGCTCCATTACTCCCAATAAAGCCAACTATACTCCCTCTCTTAATCGTAAAACTAATATCTTGAACAGCTCGAATCGTTATTTGATTACGTTTCAAAAATCTCTTGATAAATGGGAGTCTTGAATCAAAATTATAAAAATTTTTAGATAAATTCTGAGCATTAATAACTATTTCACTCATATATCTCTCCTTTCGATAAAATATATTTACTTGTACTTTTTCCATACTTTACCAAAATGCTAAAGATTGAGCTAAAATCTTCGGGATGGGTAAAATAATTTTTGTCTTTAAAAAGTTTCTCAAAACCTTCAAGGCGATTATTGAAATCATTAAATTTTGTATTGTCTAGCTGGTTGAATGTCTCTTTAATATCCATAAACTTTCTCCGTGATTCTTTATTTCACTTTATAAATAGAAGAGTGTCTATATATTTATAGATCCTCAAGAACTTGCATTTTATCAAGTATAAGTAGAATAGTATGTAAGGGTTTACATATTCATATTATATGATTATGTAAGGAATCCGTCAATTTTCCACATTATTATATGACAAAATGTATTTTTTAAAAATGCAAAAATCTATGAGCAAGATGTTTGACTTCCTTTTTTAAAGTATATATACTTATATTAACCTTAGAAAAAAATGTTTGAACAGATATTCAATAATAATTACTTTTTTTAAAATTAAAATTCGAACTTTAAATTTTTATCTTTTTTATATTATTGAGTAACCTAAATTGCCCAATTTGTAAAATTTAGCTAGACAAAAAAAGACATCCAAGAGAAATTTCTTAAATGTCTGTAAACGTTGATATAAGCGTGTTGATTAACGTTTTGATAATTGTGATGCTTTACGAGCTTTCTTAAGACCTGGTTTGGAAAGCATGGGTTTCAGTTGGACTAAAAACAATGTAATACCAAGGATTTTCAGAACGATATCTACTGATTAATTTCATAAAATATGAATAAGTTTAAGCGAAATAGGGAAATTACTTTAAATATTTTATTTACAATTATAATTTATCAATGGTTTTCCTTCAATAATAGTATATAATGGAAGAAAACTGAGTCAACTATCCAGAAAGATACTATTCTGTCTGAAAATAGAATATAGTAGCCAAGTGTAAAGAATATACTATAAGCTTTCCGAAAAATTCGTATTTTCCTGAACGTTTTGAATTTGAAACGATGAACAAACAAAAACAACCGGAAAAGAAACCGTTCCCGACTGGCTTCTTCTCTGGTTGTTTTTCATACTAACGATTTTTCCGACTTAATTGATAAGAGTACACCATAGGGATAACCACAATGGCGAGGATGACCAGCACCAGTACATAAGAAAGCGCGAATTGAAGGCCTGCTTCAAGCAGAAGGATCAAACCTCCGAGGACCCACAACTTCCCTGCCAAGCGATGGGTTTTGTGCCAGTTATCTTCACTCTGTAAGGTCCAAGGCAAACGGATTCCAACCGTGTGATTCACTTTCAACTTAGGCATGTAATTGCCCATGATCACAAAGATGAGCCCTAGCAGAACCGAAACAAAAACTGATGGATTGGTAGTAGATCCTAGCGCCTTGCTATAGATGAGATAGGAGGTACTTAAGGAAACGATTGGGGTCAACCAGTAAATCGCTCTGATCATTTTTTCATTCATAGCGCTATTCTTAGAATCGCGACCGATCATAAAGATCATAAACAAATGCACCATGAGATCGAAAATAGGAAGACCAAACACAACCAGGGGTTTCGATTGGAAGTTATTGGCCTGGCCGGCAAAATTGAAATGAATCGGGATTTGGTTAGGCAATTGTGGCCAAATTATCAACCCCCAAAGCATGGGTAAAAGGATCACCATAGAAGTTAATAGCAATAGTTTTTTATTCGTTTTCATCAGTAGAGTCTCCTTTCAAATCAACGAGCCAGACCATTAAATCCTCCAAGACAGAAGTATTGAGTTCATAGTAGATAAAATTCTTCTCTTTTTCCTCTCGAATTAAATCTGCCTGCTTGAGGAGGCTTAAATGATGGGAAATGGTCGCTCCTGCTACATCAAAGTGGCCAGCGATATCACCAGCAGATAATTTCCCCGCCTTTAGCAGTTCTAAGATACTTCTTCTTATCGGATTCGATAAAGCTTTAAATGTTTGCGCAAAATTCATTCTCTATCTCCTCTAATCTATTTAGAAATCTTTCTAAATAGATTCTAGTACTTTCGGATGGGTTTGTCAACTCTATTTAGAAAAAAATCTAAATAGCTTCTGTTGTAAAAAAATATCAGACCTAAGACCGATTCTTATAAACAGCGTCTTTTCTTAAGTTTTCTTTAAGAAATCAGCCTTATAATAAAACCATCAAATGAAGACCTCCTAACTTTGTTTGATAGAAAATCCTAAACTTTTTCATAATAATCTCCCTATAAGAGTCACCAAAACCGGTGGCTTTTTCTATGGGAGTGAGACAGAACAATTATTTAAAATTGTTCGTTGTCTCACCCCCGCACAGTTGATTAGGTTATCTTTGGAGCTATAAGAGCGAACAAAGATACCAATCAACCACTGCGTTATACAATTATTACTAACCTATTCTTAGTGAGTCAAGTCCAATAGGGGCTTAAACGAGCTTAGGTACGTTGATGCAGTTCGAACGACAGTGAGAACTACGTTCCTTAGAATGGAATAAGTAATTTTACTGTTTGGAATGATGATTAATGCATTTTGTCAGACTTAAGACCTATTTTTTAAACACAACCTTTTCTTAAGATTTCTTTAAGCAAACCGCCTTATAATAAAACCATCAAATAAAGACCTCCTAACTTTGTTTGATAGAAAATCCTAAACTTTTTCATAATAATCTCCCTATAAGAGCCACCAAAACCGGTGGCTTTTTCTATGGGAGTGAGAACTACGTTCCTTACCCTTCATTTGTACAAATACTCCAATTTATACTCGATCTATGTTATAATGAAGAGAATTTTTGTCTGAGGAGGATTTATGAAAAAAACACATTCTACGCTATTCATCCCGGGCATCATTATGCTTGGGATTGTTTTACGAACACCATTTACTACGCTTCCGACGGTCTTGTCTGACATCGCTGCTGGTTTTGGGGTAGATGTGAGCTCTCTGGGACTATTGACTAGCTTACCACTTCTCACGTTTGCCATTTTCTCACCTTTTGCGATTCAATTTGCTAAAAAGTTGGGGATTGAGCGCCTCTTTTTCCTAGTTTTGATCGCGATTACGATCGGATCTGCCATTCGGATTATCAACCTCCCCTTCCTCTATCTGGGAACCATCTTGATTGGAGCTGGCATCGCCTTTCTCAATGTGTTGCTTCCAAGCCTGATTCAGGCGAACAGACCCCGCCAACTAGGCATTCTGACCACTTTGTACATCACTTCTATGGGGATGTCCACAGCGATCGCCTCTTCTGTCGCTGTTCCGATCACCAAAGCCACTTCTTGGCAAGGTTTGGTCAACATCTTGACAGCCTTATGTGCTCTTGCTTTGGTCATCTGGATTCCTAACCTTCGCTACAACCACCATCTAAAAAAGACGGCTACTACAGAATCTAGTAGCAAGTGGTATACCAATAAGTATGTCTGGGCTATCATGATTTTTGGAGGCTTGCAGTCACTGCTTTTCTACACAAGTATGACCTGGCTTCCGACCATGGCTGTTCAAGCTGGCCTTTCAAAGGTTGAATCTGGACTACTGGCTTCAGTATTTACCTTGATCAGTCTCCCATTCTCCTTGACGATCCCAAGTTTAACGACACGATTATCCGATCGCAATCGACGCTTGATGCTGACGATTGTTGTCGGAGCAGGGATTCTGGGGGTAGCCATGCTCTTAATCCCGACCAGCAACTTCTTCTACTGGTTGGTATTAAATGCCCTGATTGGAAGTTCCGTTAGTTCGCTTTTCCCTTACCTCATGGTCGCTTTCTCTATGAAATCCAGCACACCTGAAAAAACAGCTCAACTTTCCGGTCTTGCCCAAACAGGAGGCTACGTCTTTGCAGCCTTTGGTCCCATCCTCTTCGGCTACAGCAAATCTCTCTTCCACTCTTGGACACCTGCCATTCTTATGCTCCTGGTCTTAACCATTATCATGGCGATTGCCCTTTATCAGGTGGAAAAAGTCGATCATATTTTATAATCATCGTCTGGCTGGAAGATTCGTCTTCCGGCCTTTTTTGTGCATACAAAAAAAGAACTAGGCACTTGTCCTAGTTCAAAGTTTTATTATCCGTTAAATGAGATATGTACGTGGTCGTTGTGGTTTGCTGTATCTCCACCACGGTCCGGCATTTGGTTCCATGTATTAGCTGGTCCGTAAATGTTATTTACTGGCATGTAGAATTGTTGTTTCCAGATAATATATGAGATACCTGCACGGTCCATGTTATCAATCGCATACTGTGCAACTTGATCTCCAAGCTCTGAATTTGTTGGAACCATCACGTCTACTGCAAGTCCTTTACCATGGTCTTCTGGATCCCCTTCACGGTAACCACCGATGTTTGTGATACCGAATTTCGCTGCAATTTCTTGACGGAAAGCTTCCGCTTGAGGTTGAAGATTTGGATCAGTTGGAATAGTATTTCCGCTTGTTGGAGTTGATGCTACTGGTTGCACTTCAGGTGCTGCAGCAGTTTCTACTGCTGGTTGTGCTGCTGGAGCTTCAGGAGCAGAAGCTGGTGTTTCTGCAGGAGCTTCGGTTGCTGGAGCAGATTGAGGAGCAGCTGGCGCTACTTCTTGATTTTGAACTTCAACATTGACAGCTGGAGCACCGTAGTTTGGTGTTTCTGGAACAGCTGGTTGTGCTGGTGTTTCTGCTGCTGGTACTTCAACTACAGGAGCTTCCGCTGGGGCTTCTTGAGTTTCAGCTGCTGGAGCAACTGGAACAGCTTTGTTATCTTCGTTTACTGGTTTAGACAAATCGTTGACAGCGACTGTTTGGTCATCAACTGTCACTTGGTTTGTTGTCAAGTCAGCACTTGCAACGGTTGCATCTGTCGCACCTGCTTGAGGAGTTTGGATTTCAACTGAAGTTACTTCTTTTTGATCATTTACTGTTGTTTTCAAAACAGTACCTGGGTAGATCAAATCCATGTTGCTGATGTTGTTTAAGTTTGCCAACACATGTACATCGATTCCAAGCGCTTCTGCGATCGAACTCAATGTATCACCATATTTGATGGTATAAGTTTGTTGGTTTTCACCGCTTTGTTGGATATCATGTTTGATTTCATCTACTGAGCGAGCTACCCAATCTTCAAGTGTTTCTGCAGTGGCTTTTGTAAATGGAATCACTGCAAGAGCTACTGTTGAAGCGATCAAGGCTTTCGTATTAACTTTTAATTTCATCTTTTATCCTCTTTTTTCTTTGTTTTTTGTTCAAGATTTTCTTGAACAAATGAACTACTATACTATCTTATCACAATTTAAAAATAATAAAAGGCCTTTTTGGCTATTTAACAAAACTGTATTTTTCTTGTAACATTTCGTCTTTCTTGTCACATTGTTATAAACTAGTAACATAAAAAGAGGGTGGTGGAAGAAGAGGGCGAGGGCGTAAAAAAGCCTCATCAAGGAGCGGTTCCTCGATGAGGTTCTTGTCTTTTTTAAGTAATTGAGGCCGGCTGAAAAGCTGGGTGAAAAACGCAAACTGTAATAGTACTAACTTCAAAGGCACAGTAGCTGATTGGATTTTTCTCTCGCTTTAAGAGCTCGGAAAAATCCTAATCAGCCTTGTGGGGGCAGGACAACGAAGCATTCTATACAACAGTGCTTCTGTCCTGCTCCCTATTTTCACTTTGCATTTTACGGGCTTTGTATCTTATTTTACCTTCATGATTCTGACGAGGTTGGCGCGTTCGGCTTCTTCGAGTTTCATTTCGATATAATAGATAGTCTCTTTGAGGTCTGGGATGGTCGCATACTCGAGTCCGTTCACTCGACGGCGGGTTTTCTCGATTTCATCTGCCATGAGTTGGCAGCTTTTTTCGATTTCCGCTAACTTGAGCAAATCTGGGAGTAGATCCCCCATTTCTTGGATGGTGCTGTCCATTTGACTGTTGGAGGCGAGGTAGCTATAAACCACGTCCCCTTCATCATCTCCGTATGGATTATCGATACGGGCATGGAGCTTGGGCACGCGCACACTCATGACATTTTCTTCCTCGATATGGAGCATCACTTCTCGAGTCGGTACAGCGAAGATTTCTTCTACCATAAGGTCACTCTCTAAGGACTTGGCCATCACGAAATCTTGCATATTGCCCACCAGCGCTGCCTCCACCTTTTGGCGCAGACGATTATTCTCTCGCACAGCTTCAATAAAACGGCGCATAAGTTCATCCCGCTTATCCTTGAGCAACTTGTGCCCCCGGGTTGCTGTCTTGAGGCGCTCTTTGAGAATATTAAGCTCCATCCGAGTTGGTTTTACATTTAATCGTGCCATAGGCTAATCCTCTTTGTTTGGCAGATACTTGTCAATCATCTCATCCTTGATCCGTTTAAGCTCTGTTCTTGGAAGGATGGATAAGAGTTCCCAACCGAGATCCAAACTTTCCTCAATCGTCCGATTGGTTGTGAAGCCTTGGTTGATGTATTCCTGCTCAAAGCGGTCCGTAAATTTAACATAGAGCTTGTCGGTATCTGACAAGGCAGACTCCCCAAGCACTACAGCCAGTTCTTTGGCTTGTTTTCCTTGGGCATAGGCCGCAAAGAGCTGGTTCATGGTCGCCGCATGGTCTTCCCGAGTCTTGCCTTCACCAGAACCCTTGTCCTTCAAACGAGAAAGGGATGGAAGAACATTGATCGGTGGACGGTAACCACTATTGTAGAGATCACGGGACAGAATAATCTGGCCTTCTGTGATGTAGCCTGTCAAGTCAGGGATGGGGTGGGTGATGTCATCTTCTGGCATGGAGAGGATCGGAATTTGGGTCACAGATCCTTTCTTTCCAACCAAGCGTCCTGCACGTTCGTAGAGGGTTGAGAGGTTAGTATAAAGGTAACCTGGATAGCCCCGACGACCTGGAACTTCCCGGCGGGCAGCAGATACTTCCCGAAGGGCTTCACAGTAGTTGGTCATATCCGTCATGATAACCAAGACGTGCATATCTTTTTCATAGGCTAAATATTCGGCAGCTGTCAAGGCGATCCGAGGAGTCGCAATCCGCTCAATAGCTGGGTCATTGGCTAGGTTGATAAAGAGAACAGAGCGGTCAATGGCCCCAGTTTCCCGAAGGTCGTTCATAAAGAACTCGGCTTCTTCAAAGGTGATTCCCATAGCCGCAAAGACCACGGCGAAGTTTTCTTCAGAATTAAGAACCGTCGCTTGACGAGCAATCTGAGCCGCCAACTCCTTGTGAGGAAGACCAGAACCTGAGAATACTGGGAGTTTTTGGCCCCGAACCAAGGTATTCAAATGGTCAATGGCTGAGATTCCTGTCTGGATAAATTCATCCGGATAGTCCCGCGAAACAGGGTTAATAGCTTGTCCATCAATGTCCAAGTATTTCTCTGGGATAATCTCCGGACCGCCATCGATGGGTTTCCCCATCCCGTTAAAGATGCGTCCGACCATGTCTTCAGACACAGGAAGTTCTAGGGGACGTCCGGTAAAGCGGACCTTGGCTTTTTCCAAATTGATCCCACTAGATCCTTCAAAGAGCTGGACCATGGCCTTGTCTTCTTGGACTTCGAGGACTTGTCCCTGACGGGTCGTTCCATCATGAAGCTTGATTTCTACCAGTTCATTGTAGTGAACCCCTTCGACCTGATCGACAATCATCAAGGGGCCAACAACTTCGCTAACAGTACGGTATTCTTTAATCACGCTCATTGTCTACTCCTCCTTTTGCGACGATTTGGTGTAGGGTTTCTACAATTTCTTCTTTCAGGTCTTGAATGGTTGCCAACTGATCCTCATGGATGAACTTGCTACGGGCAATACGGTCCCGAAGAGTTACAGTTCCTTCCATGATTTCTGTGAAGTAAGCCCCTAATTCCAGTGCTTTTTGACTTTCTTGGTCAAAGGTTAAAATGTTTGTCAACAAGGCCACCTGCTTGCTGAAAGAGGTATAGGTATCGACCTCATCAAAGGCATTTTGTTGCAGGTAGTCTTCGCGGATCATCTTGGCCGCATTCATGGTCAAGCGGTCTTTTTCAGACAAGGAATCTAGACCAACCAAGCGGACGATTTCTTGCAATTCACTTTCCTTTTGAAGCAAGTTCATAGCGCGGGTCACTTTTTCAGACCAGCTGATTTGTTCATGTAAATCGATATAGCGACCAACTTCATCTTGGTAAAGCGAATAAGAACTCAACCAGTTGATTGCTGGGAAATGGCGGCGTTGCGCCAATTGAGCATCTAAGCCCCAGAAAACCTTGACGATCCGCAGGGTGTTTTGCGTCACGGGCTCTGAAATATCTCCACCCGGAGGGGAAACGGCACCGATAGCGGTAATCGAACCTTCACGCGCAGTGGTTCCAAGTGTCTTGACTCGACCGGCCCGCTCGTAGTATTCGGCAATTCGGCTACCAAGATAGGCTGGGTAGCCTTCATCCCCTGGCATTTCTTCTAGACGACCAGACATTTCACGGAGAGCTTCTGCCCAGCGCGATGTCGAATCAGCCATGATGGCAACGGAATAGCCCATATCACGGAAGTATTCGGCAATGGTAATCCCTGTGTAGATGGAAGCTTCACGCGCCGCTACTGGCATGTTCGAAGTGTTGGCGATCAGAACGGTCCGTTGCATGATGGATTGACCAGTCGTTGGATCGATCAATTCTGGAAATTCATTCAGAACGTCCGTCATTTCATTTCCACGTTCCCCACAACCCACGTAAATTACGATGTCTACATTGGCAAACTTAGCCACCTGGTGTTGCACAACTGTTTTCCCAGCTCCGAAAGGACCAGGAACAGCTGCAGCTCCACCTTTTGTCACAGGGAAGAAGGTATCGATGACCCGTTGACCGGTAACCAAAGGCTCTACTGGAATGAGTTTTTGTGCAAAGGGACGGCCTCGACGAACCGGCCATTTTTGCATCAGGGTCCCAGTAAAGAGGCTACCATCTGCCTGCTCGATCTCATAGACCGGCTCTTCCACTGTGTAAGAACCTGCTGCGATCTTGATCACACGTCCACTGACACCAAAGGGTACCATGATGCGGTGTTCCACCATATTGGTCTCTTGAACGGTACCGACGATGTCTCCTGCAACTACCTCTGTCCCTTCAGTCACGCTTGGTTCGAAGGCCCATTTGGTGTCCCGATCTAGATTCGGAACTTGCACCCCACGAACCAAAAAGTCACTGGCAGTAACTTCTTGGAAACGTTCCAAGGGGCGTTGGATCCCGTCAAACATCTGAGAGATCAAACCTGGCCCCAATTCAACAGAAAGGGGAGCTCCGGTTGTGACCACTGGTTCTCCTGGACCGACTCCAGACGTTTCTTCATATACTTGGATAGAAGCTTCGTCACGCCGCATCTCAATAATTTCACCAATCAAACCAAGATCGCCGACCCGGCAAATATCTTGAATATTGGCCTCCTGCATCCCTGATGCGACCACCAAGGGACCGGAAACTTTGATAATTTTTCCTTGAGTCATGTATTCCTCCTGGGAATCCTTTGTTTCTTTATTTTACTTTTGCGCTATCTCTCTTAGAGCTTGCTTTTGTTGGCCATTGGCTTCGAAGTTGCTTGGATCCAACCAAGCTTCGAAGCGCTGTTTGATAGCTGGCCATTCTTGGTCAATGATAGACAACCAGTCTGTATCACGGGTACGACCTTTATAAACAACAGCCTGACGGAAACAGCCTTCATAGGTGAACTCTAAGCGCTCAGCTGCTTTGCGAGATGCTTGGTTTAAGGCATCGCATTTCCACTCATAGCGGCGGTATCCTAAATCTTCAAACACGTAGCGCGCTAAGAGATACTGGGCTTCTGTAGCCATGCGTGTCTTTTGGAGCGCTGGTGAGTAGGTCACTGCTCCGACTTCGATCACCCGATTGGCTTGATCGATCCGCATGAGAGAGAAAGTCCCCAAAGCCTTGCCTGAATCTTTGTCTACAATCGCATAGTAAAAGCGACCTTGGGCTGTCATGAGATCATCTAATAGGTGGTCCCACTCCTCTTCATTGCGGGCAGGGCCTTTGAATAGAAAGGTCCACATCGCTGCTGGAGAGTCCGGCCCGTAGACCTGATAAAGATATGCTCCATGTTTTTCTTTTGAGAGGCGCTCGATCACGGTATAGCGACCTTCAATCCGCTCAATAGCTGGCAGACGCCCCGGAGTAAAATCCGGCAGTGCATCGCCAATCGTTTGGCCAAATTCATTTGTTCTCATAAAATATCCTGTCCTACTGCTTTTTCGACATTATCACGAATCCGCTGTTGGCCCAGTCCCGTAGTCCCTCTATGGGTCGGGATAAGAATCAGAGCCGGTGTCAGCTGCTGGTCGTAAAACGCCACTGTATCTGGAATAGCCTGAGCAATATCCTCTGTCAGGTAGATAATCCCGAAGTTTTCCCGACTGAGTTTTCGCAGGGTATTGATCGCTTCTTGTGGCTCTGTGACCGGATAGGTTTGAAAGCCAATCAGGCGAAAAGGAAGGATGGCGTCCCGATTGCCCACAACGGCGATTTTATAGGTCTGTTTGTCCATAAATCGGTCTCATCCTTTCTTTGATGTCTGCTAGCGGAAAACCATTGTCCAAACCAGAGAGGACCAAACGAAGGTTGGTCACCTCTAACTCTTTTCCGTAAAGATAACGAACAAGAGGGAGTGGTCCATCAACTTCAAAACGGCCAGCGTCTAGAAGACTGAATTTCACCAAACTCTCTAAATACTCCAACTCTACGGTCTTTAGTTGACCGGTGCGCATCTTTTCTTCATAAGTCTCTAAAGCGAGATCGTACTCTAGCGGATTGACTTGATAAAACCAGGTCAACCACTGACCGGATTCTAGCAGGTCGATCACCTGATGGGCACTGAGGCTCCCTTCATCTGAGAGCAATTGGTGCATAAAGCTATGCGGTTTTTGCTGATCCAAGGCCCGCTTAACTGTAATCGCATTGTAAAAGTCAATGGTCACGTCCACCAACTGCTTCAGAATCGGATGATCTAGGCTGTCCCCTAAGTATCTCAGGTGTTTAAAATAAGCTAAGTCCATCCCGATTTCGAGGACCCGCAAGTCCTGATAATCTTGGAATTCTTGCCAGGTTGCAGCCACTTCTTCCGCCATAAAGGCCGGACAATGCTCCGCAGAAAAGGTCGCCACCAAATGCTCGAGCACATCGAGAGAATAAGGACCGATAGGGATCAATAAGTGCCCCAACTTGCGCTCTGTCGCCTTATTTTTCAGATAAACCTTGAGATTATGATAGGTGTACTTCAAGGTGAAGAGGCTAACCAGGTCTGACTGAGGGGCCACTTCAAAAGCCCATTGGTATTCTGCCAACAAAGCTGCCATCAGGCGGGCTTCAAGGGCTGATAAATCCTTGATCTCGTGGCTGTCTAAAGCATAAGGTGTCCCTTGTAGCAAACCTTCTCGACTCTCGCTTGAGGGACTTGCAAGCAACTGCTCGAACTGACTGGGACTGACAAAACTAGCCTCACGTACGCTGATTCCTGTATTGACTTGAGAATAGGTCCGTTCGCTCATTGCAACCTCCTAGTTCTCTTCATCTGTGAAAATGCTGGCTGCCATCTGGTAGCTTTCTTGCTCCCAAATGGAATCCACCAAATCACGGTAGAGATAGTTGTCATCAATCTTCCCAACCGACAAGACAAAGCCTGCTTGAGCTGGGACCGTCACATCTGCAACTGTCACATTCTGATGCGTCTGCTTCAATCTCTCGAGAGCTGCTGAATCAAATTTAGCAGCGCTCACCGCCCCAAAGGTCAGGGTCACAACTTGTCCCTGATAGCGATCTAAGACCGTATCTACAAACTGCATTTCCTTTTCAAGGGGCCAAGCCACCATCGCTTCATAAGCATCCGCAAAGAGATCCTTTAAGACTCGTTGCTTGGTGACAAGGGTTGATTGGCGTTTTTTATTTTCGATTTGTTGGGTTTCACGTTGCAATTGACGTTGAATCCGCTTGAGCTGCTCGGAGCGTTGATTGAGTTTGTCTTGGATCAAACGCTCTTCTTGTGCAGTCTCTTCTTTTAGGATGGTTTCCTTGGCCTCTTCTAAGAGTTTACGCCCCTTTTCGTGGGCTTGGGCCAAGATCGAATCCTTTAATTGGGTTTGTTCATCCATATCGTTTTTTCTCCTATTGCATGCGTCTTGTGTTTTTCGCCTCGTAAGGCAAATTCATCAAAGCTAGCTCTTAGCCGACGCGTAGAGTCAATAGGAAGGACACAACGAAGGCCAAGATGGCGTAGGTTTCAACCATGGCCGCAAGGATAACCCCTTTCATCATGTCTTCAGGGCGTTTGGCCAAGATTTGCATCCCTGCTGTCGCTACATTTCCTTGGTGTTTGGCTGAGAAATAACCAACGATCGCAACTGGAAGAGCTGTAAAGAAGTATGCAACCCCTGTTTCAAGTGGCATATCTGGCTTAATTTGCAACCAGATCAAGATCCCGATAACGAAACCGTACAAACCTTGTGTACCTGGCAACAATTGCAAAATCAAGGCTTGGGCAAATTTTTCAGGTTGTTCTTTCAAGAGCGCTGCTGCTGCTTGACCCGTTTTACCAACCCCAAGGGCAGATCCCATTCCACTAAGTGCAACGGCGATCGCCACACCAAATGCTGCAAAGAAGGCGCCCCCATGGGCTGAAAAATATGATGCTAAAGATTCCATGAATATACTCCTATTTATTAAAGATAATACTTATTTTTTTGTTTTAATATAGCGTTCAGAAGGTTTGAGAGGACGAAATGGCTTGCCTCCTCCTTCGTAGAACTTACCGAAGAACTCCACAAAGATCAAACGGGCTCCATGCACATATCCTGACAAGAAGGACAGGAACATATTAATGGCATGGAGGACGATAAAGAGCAGAAGCCCTACCGTAAACCGTCCAAGCGGTGGGAAGAGATTGACAATGAGGTTGAAGGCCGAACCGATACTCGCTCCAGACAAGCCCAAGGCCATCAAACGAGTGAAGCTGACCAAGTCTCCAACATATCCACTAACATTGTAGAGGTTAAAGAGACCAGAAGCTAAGCCGGACAGCTTCTTGGCACTGACAATGGAAACAATCAAGATCCCAATGGCATTCAAAATAGCTAACCACTTGCCAATCGGGACTAAAATGCTCATTCCTGGCAAGATATTGCCTACAGCTAGAAGCATTAAACCAAGTAGGATCAAGACCCAAGCAAAGCCCGCATTATAGGCTTCCGTGTAGTCTTTGAGGCGAACATTTTTCATTCCCCCTAGGAAGAGGCCCACTAAGACAGTGACAAAACCAAAGACCACTGAGAGGATTAGGATGGTCATGGCGTTGCTGGTCGTACTGATCAAGGCAAAAGGCATCTCAAATCCAAAGAAAGAGCCATAGACCACACCCCAAAGGGCAACTGAAATTCCGAGAAGACTGAAGAAACGAAGGTTCTTGGCTGTACTAGGCTTGAGCTTGAAGGCTTTAAGGGCAAAGCCTGTCGCTACCGTTAGCAACAGTCCATAACCGATATCTGCGACCATCATGCCAAAGAAAACAAAGTAGAAGAGAGAAACGATCGGTGTCGGATCTTTCTCGTAATACTTAGGCAGGGCGTACATCTCTGTGACTAATTCAAAGGGCTCTACCAAGGCATTATTTCGCAACTGGATCGGAACGTCATCCCAATCTTTTTCCGTCACATCTCGCGTCTCTAGTAAGACCCGAGAACCAAAACCTTCTTGCAAGAAGTCTCGCAACGAGCCCACTTGGTATGTTTCAATCCAACCCTCTAGGGCTACCAAGCTTTGCGTGCTGGCAAGAAGCGACTTAGCTTCCTCACGAGCTCCCGAACTCAGCAAGTAATCCATCTGGTACTTGAGCTGGTCCAACTCCTTCTGGGAGTTTTGCAACTCTGCTAGGGTTGCTGCAACTACAGCTTCTTGCTCTTTGATTTCCCCTTCTAGGCGATCCAAGTAGGCGGCTGGGACCTGCTCTTCTTCATAGTCCAATTCTTTGAACCCATGATCTTCCAGAAGCTCCTGAACAGCTACACGATCTCCCGAGCGATACAAGATGACATAACCGTGTTCGGTTTCAGACGTAAAGACTTCTTCTAACTCCAGCTCAGGATGAGCTTTTAAAGAAGAACGAACGGCGTCTGTATCGCTATTCGGGATCGTCCCGATCAAGCCATGCACATAGTGAAAGGTAGCGAGGGCAGCTGGTGTCACCTCTAACGGTCGCCATTTTTCTAAGCGCTCTATCTCTGCCTTTGCATCCGCAATCTTCTGACGAGCCTTGTCTAACACGCGCAATTGGCGTTTCAACTTGGTCAATAGAAGATCCTCATCTCGAATCATCCCGTGGGCCTGCAAGTCATCAAAAGACAAGCTTAAGGGTTCTTCCTTTAGAGCTTGCAAAGCCTTCTTCTCAGGCATGTAGGGCTCTAGAGTCTGAATCATTTTTTCAACTTGTTCTTGACGTTTTTGCAGTTCTACCAAGGCTTGACGATTGTCCTCTGTCAAGGGTTGAGACAAGGTATTTGCCTCAAAGGCAGCCTGCCACTCTTCATGCTCACTGAGGTCATAAATCTGGATTTTTGCCTCAGACTGTAGCGCTAGTAGGAGACTGTCCAAGTCATCTTTGGGCAAGATGAGGGACAGTTTTTGCATCTGACTAACGGCCATAGCTTGCTACCACCTTTTCTACAATGGCTTCAACTAACCCAGCTCGCTTGTCGGTCATCGCCTGTTGTACCTTGGCATCATTGCGCGCAACCGTTTCTTCCAGATCTTTCGTTAAACGGACGAGTCTTTCCTGGGCGTTTTTTTCTGCCTCTGTGACCAATTGCTTGGTTTCCTCATCGTAATGCTGCGCCACTGTTGCAAGGCGATCGCGCGAATCCGTACGGACTTGCTCGACCTGATCTTCATAAGTAGCGATCACTCCCTGAGCAGCTTGCTCGATCTCTTGCATCATCTCGAGTGTTGCATTCGACATCGTCACACCTCCTTATTCAACTATTGTTCTTCCAACAACAGTACAATTATCTTAAATTATACCACAATTCATATCGTTTGTTCAGGCCCAACCGGGAATTTTCAGAAAATTTTGGACAGCCAGCAAGCCCCTACTGCCAAGATTGGTAGCGTTCTCTTCTTTTCGCATATCCTGTTCCTAGTTTCAGTATTTCTTGATTTCTTTTACTTGAATAAAGCGGTTACCCATGTTATAATGTGTAATATATTATAGGAGTATCCTGTTATTTCATCTCGTGAGAAAGGAGGATTGCTGTGAAACAAGATCAAGATTTACGCGCCATTATCGCCAGCCATGAAGCTGAGTTAACGGATATGGAACGCGACATTGCCCAATATTTTTTATCATCCGAAGCACGACAGCACTCCCTGTCCTCTTCTCGTGTAACGGAGTTACTCCATGTCTCAAAGGCAGCTTTGACGCGTTTCTCTCAAAAATGTGGTTTTTCCGGCTATCGGGAATTTGTCTATCACTTTAACGAAGAAACCAAAAATCAAAAACAGGTGCAAGAGCATGACGAGCTGACGCTGAGCGTCTTGCAACGCTACCACCATATCAGTAACGTCACTGAAAGTCTGGTAAAAGATTCCCAATTAGATCGGGTAGCTGAACTAATCGATCAAGTAGACCGAGTCTATTTCTTCGGGATCGGTAGTTCCGGTTTAGTTGCTCGAGAAATGAAATTGCGCTTTATGCGACTGGGCGTCGTTTGTGAAGCCTTGACTGATCAAGATGGCTTTGCTTGGACGACCAGTATTCTCGATTCCTCTTGTTTAGTCATCGGTTTCTCATTGTCAGGAGGCACCAACTCCATTACAGACAGTCTCCTGGACGCCAAAGAAAAAGGGGCTAAAACGGTTCTTGTGACGGCTAACCCGGCCGCCATCCACCAAGGATTCACAGAAGTGTTACCGGCCGCACCTCTTCCTAGTAGTACCTATATCGATCGAATTTCCGCAATTTTACCACTCCTCATTGTGGTCGATTTGATCTATGCTCATTTCCTTAATAAAAGCCGAGAACAAAAGGAAATTGTCTTTAATAGCTACTGGGAAAACAAAAAGCTTTCTAGTCAACGTTCTCGAAAATCCTAATATGGTCTCCCTATTTAAAAAGCATGAAAGATCAGGCTTTCTTCATCTTTCATGCTTTTTTTGATGAATCAAAAACAAGTCGCCAACGCGACTTGTTTTATGTTTCATGTTTTTGTCTAAAGTGATAGTAAGCCCCCAACATACCTGCGGCGTTTTGATGGTGGGCAAATTCCAAACGGATCTTATCTGCTAGGCTAGGAACCAATTCGGCACACAGGGCTTGATAGATTTTTGGCTTGAGGATGGCTTCCTGAGCCATAATCCCCCCTCCAAGAACGATGACCTCTGGATTGACCACATAGGCGATATTGGCCAGTCCTTTTCCGAGATAGGCCACCATCCGATCAATTCCAGCCATACAGATCTTATCTCCTTCAGTTGCCTGCTTGAAGATCCGGCGACCATTCCACTGTTCCACAGGATCACCATGATGTTCTGCCACATACTCGACCAAAGCCGTCGTTGAAGCTAGATCCTGAAAGGCACCGTCTGGCAAATGAAGATAGCCAACCTCACAGGCTGAATTGCTAAAACCATGAAAGACCTGACCATCAAGCAAGAGGCAACCGCCGATCCCTGTTCCAATCGTCAAGCAAACAGCATTGTTCGATCCTTTTGCATGGCCTGTGGTGACCTCTGCGAGACCGGCACAGTTAACATCATTTTCAATCTCGCAAGGGATCTGAAAGGTCTCTTCGATTTCCTTTTTGAATTGGGTGCCTGCATAGTTGGGAATTTGTGGGCCTGCATAAAAGATTTCTCCTTTATCAGGATCTACCATTCCGGCCGAAGAAATCGCAACCCCTGCCAAGGGATGCTTCTTCAAATAACGGGCTACGATTTCCTTTGTTGTGTTAAGAATGTGAGGTCCTCCTTTTTGGGCCTCCGTTGGCATTTCATGGGTCTCTAGGAGTTGCCCTTTTGCATCGGCTAGACCATACTTGATACTGGTCCCTCCGATATCAATTACAACATATGGATTCATCTAGACCTCCTTTGATTAAAGGAATCTGGCTTTTGTGTCCTGAATGAGTTGAGCAGCACGTTGAATCACTTCTTGATCCGCTTCTACTACTGGCGTCAAAGGGGAGCGAACAGATCCCAAGTCCAAACCTTCATTGATGCGCAAAACCGCTTTGATGACCGCATACATATTGCCATGAGCAGACGTCAAGACTCCAATAATGTCATTGATGGCAAACTGCAGGGCACGCGCAGTCTCCAAGTCTTTCTCAGCAATCAGCTGATTGAGCTTCAAGAAAAGTTCTGGCATCGCACCATAGGTGCCACCGATCCCAGCATGCGCTCCCATGAGACGGCCACCTAAGAATTGTTCATCCGGACCATTAAAGACAATGTGGTCGTCGCCTCCTAAAGAAGCAAAGGTTTGAATGTCCTGAACAGGCATCGAAGAATTTTTCACCCCAATCACCCGTGGATTTTTCAACATTTCCTTGTAAAGGCTCGGTGTCAAAGCGACCCCTGCCAATTGCGGGATATTATAGATGACAAAGTCTGTATTGGGTGCGGCTGCACTGATTTCATTCCAGTAGTGGGCAACACTATATTCTGGCAAGCGGAAATAGATCGGCGGAATGGCCGCAATGGCATCCACTCCTAGTTCTTCCGCATGTCGTGCCAATTCTACGCTATCCTTGGTGTTGTTGCAGGCTACGTGAGCAATGATGGTCAATTTCCCTTTAGCTACTGCCATCACTTCTTCTAGAATCAGCTTGCGATCGGCCACGCTCTGGTAGATACATTCGCCAGAGGATCCGTTGACATACAAGCCCTGCACACCTTTCGCGATAAAATATTCTACCAGCGCACGTACCCGCTCCGGGCTAATTTCTCCTTGGTCATCATAGCAGGCGTAAAAAGCGGGGATGACTCCTTCATATTTTTTTAAATCTGACATTTTTTCTCCTTTTGTCACTAATAAATTCATTTTATTCTTGATACTGGGCGAAAATCTTTTCCATTAATCCAACTTGTGCAAAAGCTAAGCTTGAAAAGCCGAACAAGAAAAAGATCATAAGTCCCAATAGGAAAGCTAAAACTGAGCTTGCAAGAGCCATACATAGAAGCAAGAGAGCACTTCCCATGACAAAGAACCAAGGAAAATGTAAGCCTGTCACAATCATAGCTTTTTGCAAACACTCTTTCCAATCCAACTGGTAGCGAGCCGCAATCGGATAAGCAGCCAATAAGATCAACACAAGAAAGAGAAAGAGGCCTAAACAAATGGTTTTCAAAGCTTGGAAAGCTAGGGAAGTTTGCCCCCAAAATAAGAATAAATCAAAGAGACAAATACCTGCAACAATCAGTTCTAAACTTCCTAGTTGCAAGCCTATTTTCCAATTGTCCCGAAAAGCCTTCGCATAACTACGAATCACCGGAACTCGACGCTGGTGCTTAATGGCAAATAAGGTCTGATACAAACTAATTTTCGCAATTCCAATCGTGAGAACTGGTAAACAACTTAGCACAAATAAAAGATTAACAGTTACCAAGTCGAGGACCTTCTCACTGATACGCATCACTACATTGTCCGTGTTAAAAACGGTTTTGATCAATCCTGCTCCCTTAGATGACATAGGCACTCCTTTCTAACGTGATCAATCGATCGCAATTTTAAATAGATATTTTTTCACGATATCTTCTTGCCCTGCATAGCCATTGGGCTGGTGAGGCTCCCCTGGAAAGAAAATCGCAAAATTATGATAGCCTAGATGAAGCGGATAAGACTCCTGGCAATGGACAAAACCGATGTCCGATGCTTCATCAAATGCGAGCGCCTCACCTGTCACACGAGATCCATAACTCGAAAACTCATGCCCTTCTACTAATAGATGCAAATCGGCATATCTTTTGTGGTGTTCAAAGCGATCATTTTCTGCTTTGTTGAGGGCATTTTCTTGAACGACGAGAAAGACCTTATCCCCATCAATATCGTATCTCCCCAATTCAAAAGAATCCTTCCGATGCTCATAGAGAAAATCAATGGCCTGATCCAGATTGGGGTGGATTCCTTTGTAAAAGGTGATGTTTTTTAAATCATCAAATATCATATTCTCATCCTTTCGATACTTCTCAGCTTAGAAAACCGATCTGTACACAACTATCGTTTGTCCAAGCGGACGACTTATCCTTTGACCGCTCCCATGGTAATCCCTTGTGTGAAGGATTTTTGGAAAACGAGGAAGACCGTAACGATTGGCACTGCAGCTAGGGCTGCCCCAGCCATGATCAAGCCATAGTTGGTGGCCATTTCAGCCTGCATGGTTGCTACCCCTAAGGAAATGGTCAAGTTTTGCCGAGAGGTCAGCATTACCAATTGCATAAAGTAGTCGTTCCAGGTGTTGATAAAGGTAAAGATGGCAAGGGCTGCAAATCCCGGTTTGACAATTGGGAAGGCAACGCTCCAGAAAGTTCGCAACTCTCCACAACCATCGATCTTAGCAGATTCTAAGAGTTCTGTTGGGATGTTTTCACTAAATTGCTTCATCAAGAAGACCCCGAATGGCCATCCAACCAATGGTAGAATAACCGCTGCAAGGGTATCATGGATCCCCATAAAGTTGATAATGCGTACCAATGGAACTAAGACAACTTGTTTCGGAAGAGCCATAGCAGCAATGAAGATGGCAAAGAGAATTCGTTGCCCATAGAAGCGTTTCTTAGCCAAGACATAACCTGCCAAGGAAGAGGTCATACACACCAAAAGCATAGTTGCAAGGGAGATGAAGACACTATTCCACAACCATTGTAGGGCTGGGTTTTGTACCATCAACTGTTGGAAGTTTTCCATGGTTGGTGTCTTTGGCCACCATTGAGGTGGGATCATAATGGTATCTGGTTGAGACTTAAAGGCCCCTGTCAAAATCCAATAAAATGGGAAAATGAACAAGACTGTCAAAAGGAGCAAAATGATCGTTGAAATCACTGTAAAGGCAGTGATGGGTTTCTTTTGTGTTGGTTTCATCTGAGGCTCCTTTCTTTAGTATTCTACGTCGTTTCCGAGGATCTTGAATTGCGCAAAACTGATAATGGCAATCATCACCGCAAGGAAGACACCCATGGTGTTGGCATAACCGTATTCAGAGAGTTTAAAGGCTTTTTCATAGAGGTAGTACATAAGGGTACTCGTTGAGTAGTTAGGACCACCGGATGTCAACAATTGGATCAAGGCGAAACATTGGAAAGAGTTAATGGTCGTAATGATGGCAATGTACAAGGTTGTTGGCAACAAGCTTGGCCATTTGATTTTCCAGAAAACTTGAAATTCTGTCGCACCATCCACACGCGCTGCTTCTACGAGAGAATTATCAATATTTCCCATAGCTGCGATGTAGAGGATGATCGGTTGACCAACAGAGGTGGTCAACAAGATGATAATGATGGCCATCAAAGCCCAGTGCTTGTCCCCCAACCAAGAAATGTTTTGGTTGATGACATGTCCAGATTTCAATACAAAGTTCAAAATCCCTGATAGTGGATCATAGATCCATTTCCATACAACCGTTACCGCTACACTCCCTGTAACAACTGGAAGGAAGAAGACGAAACGATAGAAGGAACGCGCAATCGCATTTTGATGGTAGGTCTGAGAAGCCACAAACAAGGAGAACAATACGACGATCGGAACTGATCCGATAACGATGATGACGGTATTGATCAAGGACTTCACAAAGACCTTATCCGCAAACATGCGGGAATAATTTTCTAAACCGACAAACTTAAAGGATGTCATAGAATAGTTGAAGAAACTTGTCACAAAGCCCATGATCATGGGGGCTAGGACAAAGACCGTAAAGAAGATTAAAATGGGTGCTAGGAATGCGTAGGAAACGAGCGTCTCCCTCATTCGGATTTTGTTCACCTTCACAGTAAGGCACCTCCTGATGTTCTTTTTCTATTTTTTCCTTGATTCCTATGTGGAACGGATGGCACTGCCCCTTCCTACATATGATAATTAGGAGAGCGAAAACACGAAGGCCCCCTCTTTCAATCTACACATGGAGATAAGAAATCGAGGGGGCCTATGCTTTCTTATTTCTATGAAAGGATCATTTGAGTTTCATAGATGATCTATTTTTTCTTGATCGTTTCGTTTGCTTTTTCAGTAAAGGTCTTCAAAGCTGGTTCTGCTTTTTCATCCCCGTTTGAAACAGATTGCAACATTGGGAACCATAGGGTCCGCATTTCTGCAAAACCGTCGATTGTGTTGTAGTATGGTGAGTAGTATTTTGTCCAAGTGCTGATAGTTTCCATCCGTTTGTCATCGTACAACTTACCAAATGAACTACGAACTGGGAAAGCTCCTGTACGCACAACATCTTTTGGACCCCATTCTTTGTCGTCTGCGATGAACTGTACAAATTTCTTAGCAGCAGCAATTTTCTTTTCATCTTTATTATTGAAGACAGCAAATCCATTGACAAGGTATTCCAATTTTGGCTTACCTGAGTCAGATGGGAATGGCACTTCTACTACTTCGACCTTACTTGCATCCAACAATTTAGCTTGGATACCGTTTTGTGAAGGCGCCCACAAGATAGTGTAAGAAGTTTGACCATTCGCAAAGTTTTGGATGTCTGCTCCACCATCGAATTGAGAACCATTCATCATCAAGCCGTCATCGATCCATTTAGAAGCTTTTTCCAAACCTTTGACAAATTTTGGATCATCTGTTGTATACTTGGTTACTTTTTCATCAGTAACAGAACCGCCATAAAGGTTGGCAATGAAGGCACGAGTTCCTTGGTCTCCACCTTGACCATTACTGAAGAGTGATCCTGGTGTATAACCTTTGTCTTTCAAAGCTTTCAATACTTTTTCAAAGTCGTCTGTTGTCCAGCCTTCTTTGACAAGATCCAACACGCCTGCATCTTTGAGCATCTTCTTATTCATCGCCATGTAGAATGGTGCTGAACTAATTGGATACATGTAAGCTGTGTCGCCTGCCTTGCTGGCTTGGATGATATTTTCATTATTGACATCTTTGACAAAATCTTCTGTAAAGAGATCGTTCAAATCAGCCAATTTTCCATTTTTACCATACTGAATGATCCGTCCAGGTGCATCAAAGAGCACATCTGGAGCAGTTCCTGCTTCAATAGCCGTTGTGATTTTTTCAGGGCCAGACTTGAAGTCGATGGTTTCTAGTTTAACTTTGATATCTGGATTGGCTTTTTCGAAGGCTTCGATAATAGTTTTTTCATAGGTTCCTACGCCATCATCAGCTTTCTCTTGAGTAAAGACTGGGAAGGCCCACCAGGTAATTTCTGTTTTACCTGAATTTCCACTAGAAGATTCTGTTTTTGAACCTCCGCCAGATCCACAAGCTGCGAGTGCTAGAAGAGCTGCACCAGCTACCAACGAGCACAATACTTTTTTCATTTTCATGTGATTTCTCCTCACAATTTACGGTAAGATTACTCTTACAGGGGGTTATCCTCAATGAGGACGCCTATTCTTGTTCATGTTTCAGATTCGACTACTCTCTATTCGGTCTCCTCCTCCTTCAATCTACTGTTTTGTTTTCTCATTTTAAGGCTGCGACGAAGCGCTCTGTAATCTCTTTTGGTCGGGTAATGGCGCCACCTACAACGATGCTGCGAACACCGAGATCATGGATTTTCTTGGCCTGATCAGGGTAGTGGATCTTGCCTTCTGCGATGACATCCACTCCTGCTTGGCAGAGACGATGAATCAGTTCAAAATCTGGACCATCAACCTTTGGACTGTAGTCCGTATAGCCCGAAAGGGTCGTTCCGACAAAGTCCACTCCCGCTTCGACAGCTGTCAATCCTTCTTCCAGAGTAGAGATATCAGCCATCAAGAGTTGGTCTGGATATTTCTCTTTGACTTGATGGATAAAGTCACTAATCGAAAACCCATCATGACGCGGACGTTTGGTACAATCAAGCGCAATGACCGCGATATCCAAAGCTGCCAACTCATCGACTTCTTTCATAGTAGCCGTGATAAAGGGTTCTTCAGGTGGGTAATCACGTTTGATAATCCCAATGATCGGTAACTTGGTCACTTCCTTGATTTCCTTGATATCTCGGACACTATTGGCTCGGATTCCGACAGCTCCACCCTGCTCAGCCGCTTTGACTAAGAGAGGAATAACTCCTCCTGCTTCTGTATAGAGCGGTTCATGAGGGAGGGCTTGACAAGAAACAATGATGCCGTCTTTGATTTGTTCAATCAGTTCATCTTTTGTAATCTTTGACATAACTCCTTCTCCTTTGATAATAAGGCAACTCGAGTACTTGTAAATTGATTATAATCTATTTTTAAAGCGCTTACAATATTAATCGTGCAATTGGATTATAGTTTCACATTTAGGGGAAAATAAAAAGATCTCTGAAACTAGTTTCAGAGATCTAGGACATGGTGATTCCCTAGGTCATCTTTTGAGTCGCTTTTTCCTTTACGACAAATACAAAGCCGATAGAGCCGACGACGGCTCCAAGCAAGATCCAATAGACCATATCCGATGAAGCCATTGGGCCTGCCAAGAGACCTGCTAGTAAAGAGAGCTCGATATACAGTCGGGTATCGCGATAGAAGGTCCAATTGAAATGGTAGCTACCTTCTGGATACTGACGTGTCGATACAGCCGGTTGAAAGACCTGAAGAAGGATCAAAATCCCAACAAAAGCAAGATAAGCCAGGCTAACTACCGAAAGAGGAGCCTGCATCGTTAAAGCTACAGTCGCTAAAAGCAAGACCAAGATCCAGAAATGGAAGTCCATCCAGAATTCACGATGATAACAAAAACGTTTCATAAGATCACACCTTTCTCTTTATGTAATCGTTTTCTGTACTTATATTATAAGACAACAAATTTATTTTGCAAGGAATCATTGGCTTTTGGGGGTTGAAAATAGGACCAGAATATCTCTGGTCCGTCTAAAAAAACTATGAACAAATATTAGTTGCCACTTCATTCACTGATATCATTTTCGATAATGACTTTGAGTGCGTTGTTTTCACCCGCATGTTTAAAGACATCATAGGCTTTTTCAACTTCTGAGAGTTTGAAGTGGTGGGTGATGAGCTTGATCCAGCAGTTGCAGATTGCCTGCAGATACATAGGTTGCAGCTTTCATAAGCGACTCCTTTTTTGTTGGTTTGATAAAACCATTTTATTTTCGTTTCTTTGTGAATATTATAACATACTAAGTAAGCGCTTGCAAGAATTTATAGGCACATTTTTAAAAGTTTTCGAGCAAACAAAAACATTCCTCTTATCTCTACCAGAGGAATGTTTCAATCACCTTGTTCTAATTGTTGACGCTGCTTATAGTACTCTTGCTGTTCGCGCTCACGCTCTTCTTCTAAACGCTCTTCATAGCGCTTGAGTTCTGCCTCAAACTCTTCTTGCAAGGCAAATAAACGCTCCAAGCCACTTTGGGCCTCCGCACTTGGCGCTTGAAAATGAAGGGCACTTAGCCAGTCCACTAAATTTTCTGTATGTTGGCGGACATCCATACGCATATCCGCATAATCCCACTCCAGCTCGCTTAGCTTTTGATTGAAGCGGTAATGTCGATCTTCTAGTTGTTCTAATTCACTATTTCCTGAATGGTACATCACATACCTCCTTTAATCGGACTCAATAAAATCGGCTTCTTCACTGCTTTCAGTGCTGTTTCTACCGCGTCCGCTGCTCCTCCTGTAAATCCATCTTTCAAATCACTAACTAGGGTCGTTGTGGCAAAAGAGCGCATCTTTTCGGATTGACCGCCCAAGGTTACCTGCAAACTCATCCCTTCCAACATCATCAAGGCTTTCTGCGTTGCAATCAAACTTCTGATCGCAATCCGCTCTTGCTCCTTTTTAATCTCTCGATGGAGCTCCTCAATTCGTTCTCTGTCCTCTCCCAGGATCTCTAACATCTTTTTCTCCTACTTATGAAAAATCAAAGGCCGTCGCTTGTCCCTTGTCCAAGTCCACCAATTGAGCTGATGCAGCCTCCAGCTGACCTGCCAAATCTGACAAGCGAGTGGAGTAGGCCTTTGCTTGGGCGAGGTTTTCCGCCTCTACTGCTTGGTCCCAACAAGTATCCATGGAGAACTCTCCTAATAGTTGCTCCACTTCTGCGTCTGTTAAAAATTGGGCCATGCTGTGGGCCATTTGAGACACCTCAGCGACCTTATGAGAAACTGTCTCCTTAGCCTCTTCAAGCTTATCCTTGACTTCTGCCTCAAAGACAGTTGCTTGCGCTGAAGCATTCTGCGCTACTGCCAGCACCAATTCCTCCCGCAATTGAATGGTCTGGGTCCCAGACGCGCTCGCTAGTTGCCGATGGAGGCTAGAAACGCTTGGCCTTTCCTGCCCATACATGGAGACCACCGAAGCAGATGATGGCTGATTTTCTGAAGTGGAAGTTTCCCGATCTCGTTGGGGCATTTTAATAATTTTCTGTGCCTGATCTTGTCTTCCTTGCACGTCACCTTCTAACTCCATTTGAGATGGCCTCCTTTCTTGGATTTGTTTTTTCGTTTCCTATAACTGAAAAAGGATCATAACCCTTCAGCTACAGGCAGATTCACACACTATAGGGTAACATAAAATAGCTCGGAATGCTATAAAAATAACACAATTTCTGAAAAAAAGTCTAATTTTTTATGAAAAAACGATTTTTGGACCCAAATAGCAAAAATCCCCCACTCTTTCGAGTGGGGGTAGCTGATAAACATCAGTTGTTCCTTGGCGTCTTATTTACGACGTCCTGGACGTTCCTTGTAACCATAGTAAGCATCTTCGATGATTTCTTGCATATGGTCTACCATTGGAAGACGTGGGTTAGCTGGTGAACATTGATCTTCATAAGCAAGGAAGGCCAATTCACGAGAATGTTTCTTCCATTCTTTTTCATCGATGCCTTGTGCTTTGAAGTTCATTTCGATACCACAGCGTTCACCGAGTTCGTATACAGCTTTTGCGTAAGCTTCAACGGCTTCTTCTGGAGTAGAGCATGGAAGTCCTAGCATACGAGCGATATCTTGGTATTTTTCATCTGCACGGTAGTAGTTGTACTTAGGCCATGTAGCTGTCTTAGCTGGGCGTGTACCGTTGTAGCGGATAACGTATGGAAGCAAGATGGCATTGGTCCGTCCGTGGATGGTGTGGAATTGCGCACCGATCTTGTGGGCCATTGAGTGAGAAATACCGAGGAAGGCATTGGCGAAGGCCATACCTGCGATGGTTGACGCATTGTGCATCTTTTCGCGTGAATGGAAGTCCGCATTCTTGACTGAGCTTTCCAAGTTTTCAAAGACAAGTTTAATAGCTTGAAGAGCAAGACCATCTGTGAAGTCGCTAGCCATTTGTGATACGTAAGCTTCTGTCGCGTGCGTCAAGACGTCCATACCAGTGTCTGCTGCAACAGATCCTGGAACTGTCAATACCAAGGCAGGGTCTACGATGGCAACTGTTGGAGTCAATGAGTAGTCTGCGATTGGGTATTTACGGTTGTTTGCTTTATCAGAGATAACGGCAAATGGAGTTACTTCAGATCCTGTACCAGATGTTGTTGGGATCGCAATAAATTTAGTCTTCTTACCAAGCAATGGGAACTTGAAGGCACGTTTACGGATATCCATGAATTTTTGTACCAAGTCACGGAAGTCCACTTCTGGTTGTTCGTAGAAGAGCCACATAACTTTGGCCGCATCCATTGGTGATCCACCACCGAGAGCAATGATCGTATCTGGTTTGAAGGCACGCATGATCTCTGTACCACGTTCAACAGTTGTGATATCTGGATCTGGTTCTACGTCTGCAAAGATTTGGTAAACCACCTTGTTGCGACGAAGGTCAAGCTGTTCGATGATACGATCAAGGAAACCAAGCTCTACCATAGCGTGGTCTGTAACGATCATGACACGTTCAACGTCACGACATTTTTGTAGGTATTCAATTGAATCACGTTCAAAGTATGTTTTTGAAGGAAGTTTCATCCATTGCATGTTATTTCTCCGGCGTCCGACTTTTTTGATATTCAAGAGGTTGATGGCACTAACGTTGTCCCCAACAGAGTTGCGTCCGTAAGAACCACATCCAAGTGTTAATGATGGCAAGAAGGCATTGTAAACATCCCCGATACCACCGAAAGTCGAAGGAGAGTTGCAGATCACACGAATAGCTTTAACTGCTTTACCAAATTCTTTGGTCAATTCTTCATCAGCAGTATGGATGGCTGCTGAGTGACCAAGACCGTTGAATTCAACCATTTGGCGAGCTTTGTTAATTCCGTCTTCACGGCTTTCAGATTTCAAAACAGCGATGACTGGTGACAATTTTTCACGAGTCAACGGTTCTTTTTCACCAACTTCTTTACATTCTGCCGCAAGGATATTGGTTCCTTCTGGTACAGTGAAGCCAGCTTGTTCAGCGATCCATGCTGCTGGTTTCCCAACGATGTCCGCATTCAATTTCGCACCCGCGCAGTTCTTGCTGTTGGCTTTTACGCCGAAGCAGAACTCTTCAAGAAGGGCTTTTTCTTTTTTGTTAACAAAGTAAGTGTGGTAAGATTTGAATTCTTCAACAAACTCATCGTAGATTTCTTTATCGATGATGACCGCTTGTTCAGACGCACAGACCATACCGTTGTCAAATGATTTAGACATGACGATATCGTGTGCTGCTTGGCGGATGTTGGCTGATTTTTCAACGTAAGCAGGCACGTTTCCGGCACCAACCCCAAGAGCTGGCTTCCCACATGAGTATGCTGCTTTAACCATGGCGTTACCACCGGTCGCAAGGATAGTCGCAACTCCTTCGTGGTTCATAAGGGCACTGGTTGCTTCCATAGAAGGTTGGGTAATCCATTGCACACAGTTCTCAGGTGCTCCAGCTGCAATTGCTGCATCGCGGACGATTTGTGCCGCATGAGCAGATGATTCTTGAGCAGATGGGTGGAAGGCAAAGACAATAGGGTTCCGTGTCTTCAAGGAAATCAATGCTTTAAAGATTGCTGTTGAAGTTGGGTTGGTTGTAGGTGTGATTCCGCAGACAACTCCGACTGGCTCAGCAATCAGGGTCAAACCAGTGACGTCATCTTCTGAAATGACACCAACTGTTTTCGTGTGACGCATGTTATTTACTACGTGTTCACAAGCGAACAAGTTCTTCGTCGCCTTGTCTTCAAAGACTCCACGACCAGTTTCTTCATAGGCATGAAGAGCGAGCTCACCGTGAGCGTCAAGAGCCGCCACAGATGCTTTCGCCACAATGTAGTCTACTTGCTCCTGATCCAATTTGCGCATTTCTTCAAGCGCCACCAGCGCTTTTTGCACCAACTCGTCTACGTGTTTTTCAGCAGCGAGTTTCTTTTCTTCAGGTGAGAGAGTTTTTTTATCAGCCATTTGATGCTTTCCTCCAATGTTTGAAACCCTTATCCTTTTCTAGAACTTTTTCATGTTTTCTGAAATTTTCAAGAATAGTGTAAGAAATTTCGATTTGTTAATTATTTCACAATATAATTGTACTCTATTTTGAGATTTTTGTAAACACTTCCAAGCAACTTTCACAAAGATTTTTTTGAAGTTTGTGAAATTTTTATCAATCTTATTGATGTGAAAGCAATTGTCTAGCAAAATTGTGAAAAAATAATTAAAAAAATTTTTTCTTCACAAAGAGATGTTTTCAATTGATTTTTGTAAGCGTTTTCTTAATCTTACTAAAATAAGCAGCTTTTTACAAGTAAAAAGTTGCTTTTTGTTTTATTTTGTTAGGATTTGTTTTGTTTCAGTTTCAGAGAAGCATTGTTACTTCTTGACCGGACCTTTTTCGGCCTTATCAAGGGCTTCTTTGACTGTTTGAGCATAGAGTTCCCCACCATTGGTTTCCATATTGAAGTGAACAGAGTCTGTTCCCACCCAAATGTTTGGATTTTCAATTGCTACTTGGTACCAGTCCGCAATCGTGATAAAGTCGTATTTCTTAGCTAGTTCCAACTCATAAAGACGCGTTTGAACCGATTCACTGGACTGATCGTTGGCATAGCGCCCATCATATGGTGTCACAAGGATCAAGCGACGGCCTTTTGGAAGTTTCTCAACATACTGATCCAGCAATTCTTTGTAGTTGCTTACAGTATTGGTTCCTAGGGCAATGACCACATTTTTTAGGAGAACTTTATTGGAGATATCGGTCTCAAAGACCTTCATTCCATTTTCCAACTGACGGCTCACCACTGCATCGATCTGGATGCCAGGGATGGCTTTAGTCAGGTAGTCCTGCGCTCGCAAGTTAACGGAATCACCGATCATGGTCACACCATTTGAGACGTTATAGTCTGTTGCCGTCGCATTATCCACTTGCGTCCGTGTGACCTGCATTTTGCTGTCTGCTTGATTGAGCCCACTCACTACCAAACTCTCATCAAAAGCTCCAACGGTTGGTGCAAAGGCGGAGATTCCAATCATCAAGAGAGCCAGAGGAATCATGAGGTAAAAGATCGGCTTGGTCAAAAAACTGAGATCCATCTTCATGCCGAAGACACGAGGTTCCTTGCCTGCAATAGTTGGCTCCAAAATATAGAAGGACAGAGCCGTTAGAATCAAGGAAACGATCGTCGTCACAAGGGCTGCCATCATATTTCCCAAATGTTGAGAGAAGATGATAAAGAAAGGCCAGTGGAAAAGATAGACACCATAACTAGTATCTGCCAAGAAATTGAGAATGGCTGGTTCTTTTTTATCTGGCGTCTTTTCATGGAGAATGCGGGCCGACAGAATCATGGCACAAGCTGCGATTGTCGCTGCTAAAAAGCCAAACAGATAGGTCCACAAGCTATCAAATGGCAAGAAAAGACTGAGCACAAACAAGAAGGCAAAGCTTCCACCCAAGACCGATAAGGTCTTTTTCATGCTCCAAGACTGCACCAACTTTGTAAAGTTCGGGCTGACATTAGCAATCCCTGTTACCGTTGCTAGACATGATCCCGCAAAGAAGGGGAAGATGTGAGTGAAGCTAGAAAAATAGATAGTGGAGAAATTAGCTGTCAGAAAGGCGCGGATGAACATAGACAAGAAGGTGAAGAGAAAGAGTCCGCTGGACGCCAGGAAGAGCATGCCTCGGTATTTCCCAACTGTCTTAGCCCGCTTAGCCAAGAACCATGCCAAAAGTGCCCAGAGCACATAGTAATGCACTTCTAGAGCCAAACTCCAGGTATGAAGGAAGAGATGTGGAATGAAGTTACTTTCGTAACTACCACCCGTTGCCATCTCAAAGAAATTGGTCACAAAACCGAAGACCGCCGCAATCTGAGTCCCAATACCAGCCACGTAGTCCCGTTGGACCATAAAGGTAAAGGGCATCACGACCAAGACCATAAAGACAAGGGGTGGTACGATCCGGTAAAAGCGCCGTTTCAAGAATGCCAGGTAGTCGATTCCTTGCTTGCGCGCAAATTCATCGATCAAGAGCGCTGTAATCAAAAATCCTGAGAAGGTGAAGAAAATATCTACCCCAATAAAGCCTCCAGGAAAGGCTTTTTGGAAGAAATGGTAAAGCAATACCAATAAGAGTCCTGTAACACGGACTAGTGAAAACCATTTAATGCGCATTTTGATAAATCCCCTGCTTGAATGTTCCTTTGTATACGACGTTGGCTTCTGTGGTTAAGGTGCCTTTGCCCTCCGGCTGGCCATTAACAAACTGCCCTTCATAGGTCCAGCCATCCTTGGACTTAAACTTACCATAGCCACTAAAAGAGCCGTTGACGAGGTTACCTGTATAGGTATCCCCATTTTTAAAGGTGACGGTTCCCTTGCCATTCATCTTGCCACGGACCAAACTTCCGTCGTAACGGATCGCCCCCTTGTCCAAGGTCAAGACGCCCTGACCTGGAATGGCTGAAAGGAAAACCAGCAAAGCAGATAGAATAATCACGACTAATGCTGCTATTTCTAAATTTTTTCGCGTCAGATAGACCTTATAGGTCTCATAAAATTCTTTCATATTCTGTATTCTCTCACATATCAAACTCTTAAAAAGTTGCTAACTGATCTAACCAAGCCTTACAGCCGCTCAGGACTCTGGAATAGGTCTCTTCAAAATCACCGGTATACCACGGATCTGGCACACTTTCAGCAGCAAAAAGATGAATCTTGTGTTCTGTTCCTGCAGGAGCCATTTGCTTCAGATCTGCTACATTGTTTTCGTCCATCCCTAGGATCAAATCAAAGTTGTAAAAATCCTCTTCCTTGATCTGTAAGGACGTCTTAGCTGGATCATATGGGACCTGGTGTTGTTGAAAGATTTTCCGGGTTCCCTGATGGATGGGATTGCCATGTTCCCAGCTCGAGGTGGCCCGACTTTCAATCTCATACTGATCCGTCAAGTCCTTCATGACAAACTCCGCCATGGGGCTCCGACAAATATTTCCTAAGCAGACAAAGACGATTTTTTTCATGATTCCACCTAACTCCTTGTTCGGACTGCCCAACCTAGCTGAGCTCTTGGCTTTCCACTATGGAAAACCAGCATACTATTACCATTATAACAAAAATGTGACAGAAAGATGACAAAGGGACTCCATCATTTTAAAGAAAAATCAGATTCCTTTTTCAAATCTGATCTGTTTCTCTATTTTGGAAAACGAACCTCTAATGGAGGCCATTTACTCTGCCAATCCTTCTTTTTCATCCGCTCTGTATAAACCGCTAAACGCTCTGGGCTGGCTAAAAAATGCGGAGTTGGCTGAACGATGAAGTCTTCGATATCCTTTGTCCCATAAGGGAGAAAGAGCTCTAGCTGACCATCTTTTCTTAAGCGAACTGCAAGTGCCGTACACTGCTCGGGGTATTTGGAAACCGCATCACAGGCACTGCGATAAGGAGCCGTCCCCGGACTATGCTGGTGCATGTAGACTTGATTCTTCACTTCCCAAGCGTACTGGGGATAGGTCTTCTTTAATTCCTGCTCGATCTGCAGAGTCTCCTCATAGCTGATCGCAGGGTCATAAAAGACCAGATCCATATCGGTTGTCGCATCAAACCCTGGTTTTCCAGAGAGCCGGTTCCAGATGAAATTTCGCACCGCGCCCGCCACTAACCAGGCATCTGCCAAGTTGAGATCTCGAATAATGGCCAAGACTTTCATCATCTCCTGATCCGCTTGGATCTGTTCTACGATCGCTTTTTCCGTCAGCATCTTCTTCTAATCTCCATTGTAGGGATAACCCAGGTGTTCATAGGCCTTGCGGGTCGCCACGCGCCCTGTCCGGGTCCGCATGATAAAACCTTTCTGAATCAAGTAAGGCTCATACATATCTTCTACGGTCTCGCGCTCTTCGGCAATATTGACCGATAGGGTCCCAAGACCAACCGGGCCACCGCCATACATCTCAATCATGGTGCGCAGGATCTTTTGATCGACATAGTCCAGCCCTTCATGGTCCACATCTAGCATAGAGAGGGCCTTGTCCGTAATGGTGTTATCAATCAAGCCATCGCCCATAATCTGAGCAAAATCGCGCACCCGTTTAAGCAAACGGTTGGCAATCCGAGGAGTCCCCCGACTACGAAGAGAAAGCTCTTCGGCAGCTTCGTGGGTAATCTCCATCTCAAAGATTTCGGCGGTCCGCTCGACAATCTCTGTCAGATCATCTTGCTCATAGTATTCCATGTGCCCCGTAATTCCAAAACGAGCGCGCAAGGGATTGGACAGCATACCAGCTCGAGTCGTCGCCCCAATCAGAGTGAAGGGAGGAAGATCCAGATGAACACTCCGGCTGGTCTCGCCAGCACCAATCATGATATCGATGTAAAAATCTTCCATGGCGCTGTAAAGCACTTCTTCGACTGACATAGGCAGACGGTGGATTTCATCGATAAAGAGGACATCGCCCGGCTCTAGATCATTGAGGATAGCTACCAAGTCACCAGCCTTTTCAATGACAGGACCAGAAGTCTGCTTGAGATTGACACCCAGTTCATTGGCAATGACAAAGGCCATGGTGGTTTTCCCCAGTCCCGGAGGGCCAAAAAGAAGGACATGATCCAGCGCTTCATCCCGAAGCTTAGCTGCCTCGATAAAGATTTTCAGCTGGTCCTTGACCTTATCTTGACCGATATATTCATGTAAATATTGCGGGCGCAACGTCCGTTCAACGGCCTCTTCATCGCCCATGATTTCATTGTCTAAAATTCTACTCATACAGTCTATTATAGCAAAAAATGATACCTTCGGTACCATAAATAGAATGTGTTTTTTAAAGATCCTGGTTCTCACTAGCGTTCGTTAGAATAAGTTGAACAGTTGCCCTCATCGCCAACCTTTCTTTTTATTATACAGTCCCTTCTTCATCTATCGCTCACCATTTCACTTTATAATTATTTCCTTTAATGATAAAATTAAAGCAACAACGTTTAGGAGGTAAATTTATGTTTACTAAAACAAAGAAGATCCTTTTCGGTTTCTTGGCATTCTTTGCAGTGCTCCTTATTGCGGGATGTCAGTCTTCTCCATCGCAGTCTTCTAAAACAAATAAGTCTTCTCAAACAGATAAATCTCCTCAAACAATAAAAGCACCACAAGATCTTACAAAGGATCAACAAGGAACTTGGAAATGGACTGACCAACAAATGACCATTCAAAAAGTATTCCTAGCTTCTAATATCAAAAAACTTGCCGCTGTACTAATGCTTGATGACTTCGATAAGGTTAAGATGACGATGACCATTAAAGATAAAACCGTTGAATTGAAGTACCATTTTGATTACAGAAAACTGTATGAGGATCAAGCATTTGCAACAGGAGAGAACAAAGCGAATTATGAATCGTATTTAAAAAATAAAACTGCTGAATTTAAGAATTATATTCCAAATTTGAAACATACAAAGATTACTCTTGACGAACCTAATTATGCCTATGATTACTCTCTAACTGGAGAAATCGATACACAGAAACATACTATTACGTTCCCTGAAACACCTACATTTTTAAGTAGAATTGTTATGGGAACCACGTATAATTCACTTGTACCAATTACTTATACTTACACCGTTGAAGGTAACCAACTAACACTTTATGCTGAAGGTAAAGATGAACAAAGTCATTTTAGAGTAATACGTCTTCGTTTCAATTACGTAGAAGACAATCATTAGAAGGAGTGATCAATCATGAACAATATGAAAAAAAGTTCCCTATGGATGTTTTCCCTTCTTGCTCTTCTATTGGTATCAGGATGTGGGCAACAGAAACAACAGCAACAGAAACAACAAACAACCGCTGAGACTACAACAGTTGCAGAAACTACCACAGTAGCACCGACCCCAGTCTCACTCGAAGGGGACTGGAAAGCTGTAGATTTTAGAGATACAGTGGAACGTACTTTCTTAATTTATTATGGTGATGCTAATAGTCGATTAAAGGTTACTGAAGCCTTCCAAGATATCGTTCCGACTCTAAAAATCACAGGAACAGATGTAACTTATTCTTATAGTGCTGATATGAATAAGTATATTGATTTTTATGCTGAACAGAATAAAGATGAATATCCTACAAAAGAAGAAGCTACTGCCATCCTTCTAGGCGTAAGAGAAAAGAAATTTGGAAGTTTTAAACATCAAACTGGAACGTTTGATAACGATACAAAAGTGTTAACTGCAACGTTAAAAGATGGAGTTTTAAACGAGAATGCAAAAACGATCGTATTCCCTGAAGTCCCAAACATCTTTGGAGTTCTACCTCTTTATATTAATTCTACAGACGTACCAATTACTTATCACTACGAATTGAATGGTGACATCCTTACAATTTACGCTGAAAAAACATTCGAAGAAACAGGAGCACATCTCGTTTATCCAATGAAATTCAAGAAAGTTTCAGATCCTAAAACTAATTAAATAGCTCACCGCCCCTTGAGAATTTCTCAAGGGGCTTTTGCGTGCAAACAAAATAATTTAGGAAGCCTTGAGAATCTCATCTATTGGGTACTCTGCTACATACAATTTTTCCGTTTCTTATGTTGAATAATCGGTCAAGTTACAAAACAAAATTGTGATTCGTTTGAAAGCCCTTGCAAAACAATTATGTTGCACGTATAATATAAGCGTAATACAATCATCTATTTTAAGGAGGTCTAGCGATGATTAGACGTTATAAAAAATTATTTTTAGCATTCGTTGCTCTGCTCTCAGTCTTCCTACTAGCTTCTTGTTCTCAAAAACAAAGTGGCTCTAAAAAGGCTGCTAAAACAGAAACAGCAAAAGTCGAAACGATTGATGGCGAATGGGAATTAGTCGATACTCTCGATGCTTTAACGGAATCCATCGGTGCCTATACCCTCCATGGAATCCACTTTGCACACTTGCTTGAATCTGTTAAAGACTTCAAAATGGACATGAAGATTGAAAACAATACGGCAACCATTAAATACGACTATAACATTGATAACTTTATTAAAGCTTTCTCCACTGTCACAACAGAAGCTAGAGGCAAGACTGAAGAAGAATTCAAAAAAATCATGTATGACTCTCATGAAGGATTTGCAGGCGACTTTAAGAAATACAAAGTCAGCATGAATAAAGATACTGGCGTGTTTAGCTACGAAGCAACGGGTTCTATTGATCAAGGTGCCAAAACAATGACCTTTGATGAAGGACTTTCAGTAGCAAACTCATTCTTCTTCTCATTCGGTGAAAATCGCGTTTCGCCAAACACATATCACTACAAATTAAAAGACGACATGCTTTATGTCACGATTGATGGAAAAGCGAAGAAAAATAATCTTCCAGTTCACTATGAACTACACTTCAAACGTAAAGGAAGCACTACTCAAAAAGACCCTGTTCCAATTGAAGGAAAATGGCAAGCCATCGACTTCCGACCAGCTCTTGAACGTAGCTTAGCCTTTAAAGATTTTGACAATGATGATTCGGCTATCAAGCTTATCTATCCTGAGGCATGGAAAGATTTAAAACCAACGTTGAACATTACAGGTACATCTGTTGAATTCGACTATACTGTATCTCTAGCAGATGGTTTTGGAAGGTTCTACGATTACTTAAAACAAAAAGATGCATCTAAAGTGACTCAAACGAAAGAAGAATATATTAAAAATCAATTTAATAAATTATCAGTCAATCTACAGGATGGCGCTAAAGACTTGCCCAATACAACTTATGAATTTGATAGAGGTAATGCTAAAATTCATTCTGTATTGAAGAACGGTAAATTAGATACAGCAAACCAAACGATTATCTTCCCAGAAGCTATCAATATTGTGCAACTTGCAACCATGTCCATTGGACCTGTCGCTAAAGAAACTACGTATAAATACTCTATTGATGGAGATATTTTAACGTTGACGATTGAGCAACGCGATGGACATAATAATCTAAATACGATTATTTCAGCAAAATTCAAAAAAGTGTCTGATGCAACGAGCAAGTAGTCATTCCACTGCTCCTTGAGAATTTCTCAAGGAGCTTTTTTCTGTGCAAAAAAATAAAGAGCTTACGCCCTATTAAAATACTTCGGTACCTTTGGTTCGGTTAGGAAGGAACGTAGTTTTCGCTCCGCTCAAACTGCATCAATGTACCTAAGCTCACTAACGTTCGCTAAGGTACATAGAAAAAGCCACCGGCTTTGGTGGCTCTTATAGGGAGATTATTATGAAAAAGTTTTAGGAGTTTTATCATTCAAAGTTAGGAGGTCTTTGATGATGGTATTAGTATACGATAGGAAGCTTAAAATTTCCTTATAGTTTTTCTAAAAAATTTTTTTTGAGAAAAAGAGGAGGTCTCAAGCAAGGATTTCACATCCTTGTTTGGCCACTCCCCTTTCCTTCTTATTTCTTAGCGATGGCATGGTAGCTAGTCTTGCTGGTGAAGACTTGACCTGCTCTCAAGATGACCTTTTCTGCCTGGTCGCTATGAATGGCATCTGGCACTGTTTGGAATTCTAGAGCCAAGCCATTGTGCTGAACCATTGGTTGGCCTTGCAGATGAACAGTCTCGTCTACGAAATTGGCTGAATACACCACCAAGGCTGGGGCTTCTGACTTGAAGGTCAAGAAACGTCCAGATGGCTGATGGTAAAGAAAGCCAGCATTTTCATGCCCTTCTGGAAGAGCAAATGGATGGTCTAATCCTTCTACCAGGCGGATTTGCGGATCAGAGTCCTTAAAAAGATCCTCCAAGAGCATAGCTTGGTAGAGATGCTGAACAACCGGACTTTCTCTATCCACGGTCTGAAGAGGAACACCGTCTGGATGGATAGGGTAAAGCCCTTGATGGTTGATCTGAAAGACATGGTCATTGATCGGTTGGGTGAAGTCCCCAGATAGGTTGAAATAGCTGTGGTTGGTCGGGTTAACTAGAGTATCTTGATCCGTTTCTACCCGATAAGCAATCTCGAGCTCACCTGCTTCAGTCAAACCATAGGTTACCCAGATCTTGAGATTTCCAGAGAAACCGCCGGTACCATCTGCACGCTCTGTGTACAGGGTGATTTCTTGGTCTGTCACGGATTCCACGCTAAACAAGGCGCTGTCCCAACCCGTCGGTCCACTGTGGTTGCAGTTGGCACCGTTATTGGCTTCCAAGTGGTAGGTTTGACCATTGAGTTCAAAGCTTGCCCCTGCAATCCGACCTGCTACCGGGCCAATACTAGCCCCATATTTAGGGCTATTGTCCACATAATCCTCAAAACGATCAAAACCTAAGATGATATTGGTAAACTGGTCTTCTTTATCAGGCGTCACATATTCTAAGATCGTCGCCCCATAGGTCATGACAGATAATTGGTAGCCCTTATCATTTTCGAGGCGATAAGCCCGAACCTCTTGATTCTGCCATTCCCCAAACACGCTTTCTTGATACTGTTTCACAAACCTTCTCCTCTCACTGTTTTTCTCCATTGTATCAGTTTCACAAGAAGAAACACTCCACTTTTTATAGAAAATTAGTGGCTATTCTTTATGAAATGGATGAATGATCACCCCTTGAACAACCCGATTGACGGTACCAGTTGGTGAAGGTGTGTCTGGGCGATTTTGCACCTTGAGCGAAGTCAAGAGAGAAATCAATTGACCATAGATAATGTATGGGAAGGCACGGTAGATATCTAGAGAGTCTGCTGATGCTTTCACCAACACTTCCCGTACATGCTCAATCCCTGCAGCTTGATCGGTCAAGAGGACAACTTGACGGGCAATTTGATCCCCTGCAACTTCTCGAACCAAGTCCAGATCATACTGACGTGTGTATGGATCAATGGATCCAAAGACCAAGACGAGGGTCTGGTCATTGATGAGGGATTTCGGACCGTGACGGAATCCGACAGGACTCTCATACATGGTTGCGATTTTGCCTGCTGTTAATTCCAAAATCTTGAGCTGGGCTTCATGGGCTAGGCCAAAGAAAGGTCCTGCCCCCAGATAGATCACGCGCTCGAAGTCTAGATCGACCACTTCTTTGACCGCACGGTCCTTCTCCAAGATTTGCTCAGATAGATGAACCAGCTCTTCTACTCGTTTTTCCTTGATCTCTTCCTCGCTTGGATCAAAGACCAAGAGAGCTGTCAAGAGCATGGAGGTAAAGCTAGAGGTCATCGCAAAGCCGGCATCATTGGTTTCTTTAGGTTGGAGAAGCAAGAGATTGCGCTCATCCCCATGCGCCTGCAAAGCCAGTTTTCCTTCTTCGGCACAGGTAATGGTGATCTGATAGAGTTCATCAACCAGATCTTGGGCCAACTGCACAGTTGCAACACTTTCTGGCGAATTGCCACTCCGGGCAAAGGATACTAAAACCGTCGGAACCTCTTTTTTCAAATAGGTTTGTGGATGCGCCACGATATCCGTCGTCGCAATGGATTGGAAATTCCAGTGGCGTTCATCGTGCACTTCCTGCAAGTAAGGAACCAAGGTATCTCCCACATAAGCCGAGGTCCCAGCCCCTGTCAAGATGACCTTGATATAGTCATGCTCTTGCCCAATTTTTTCTAAGAAAGCTTTTATTTCCGCTTTTCTTTCTTGGTACAAGCGAGCTGTTTCTTTCCAAACACTTGGTTGTTGGTAGATCTCACGAGTGGTGATCTCTGCTCCTAGCTCCTGCAAGTCTTCTTTTGTATAGTCTAACATAGAAACTGTTGTTCCTTTCTACAATCTAACGTTGATAAATGGGAAAGGAGCCTGAGATGATGCTCCCAGACTCCCATACCAACCTACTCATCTTCATCATCATCAAGGTTTGACAAGAGGTCATTGACCTTGACAATACTTTCTTTTGCACGTTCAGGGTAGTCCCCTTCATTACCAGTCAGGCTACTATTGATGAACTCGATGACCATCGGAAGATTCATCCCTGCGTATAAGTCAATCGCACGTCCTTCAAGGATCAAGCGGCTCACGGTGTTGCAAGGAGTTCCTCCCAAGAGATCGGCAAATACAATATAGTCTTCTAGACCTTGGACGGTTGCTTCAAATTTAGCGGTAAAGTCTTCTGGCCCTTCTTCTGGTAAGAGTGCAACCGTATGGATGGATTCTTGTGGCCCCATAATCATCTCTGTGCTCGCTTTGAGCTCTTCACAAAAGCGACCATGGCTGACCAGTACTAACTCTTTTGCCATACCCTACTCCATTACTGCATGCCGAAGCAGAAATGACCAAAGGCAGAGAAGGCAATCGCTGCGACGATAATCAACAAGATAGCTTTAGTTGAGTTCATTCCTTTACGTCCAAGCAACCAGTAAATCACACCTGTGATAATAGCTGGAACCAAGCGTGGGAAGATCAAATTGAGCATGTCTTGGATATCGATGGCTTTGTCCCCGATGTGTGGCATCCAGGTTACATCCACATTGATCATCGTTGCAATCAAGGCACCGACCATGAAGATACCAAGTACAGAAGCTGCTTCGATCAAAGCTGTCAAGGTACTTTGCATGTTGTTGATTAAGTTGGTACCTTCTTTATAAGCGAATTCCAACTGTTTCCAACGGAAGATATCATAAGCAACTGCCACAGCAATCCAAAGGAAGATACCCCATGGTTGACCTTGTGACGCGATGGTTGCTGCAATAGATCCCATAATAGCTGGAACCAAAGATCCAAAGATAGAGTCTCCAAGAGGGGCAAATGGTCCCATGAGACCTGTCTTGATCCCGTTAACCGCATCTTTAGAGTTGACACCATCTTTTTCTTCCAAAGCCAAATCAAAACCAGTGATAATGGTGTGGAAGAATGGAGAAGTATTGAAGAATTGCGTATGCAATTTCATCATTTCTTTCAATTCAGGTGTGCCATCTCCATACATTTTCCGCAATTGTGGAAGAAGCATGTAAAGGTAACCAGAAGCCTGCATCCGTTCGTAGTTCCAACCTAATTGGAAGGTGAAGAGGCTACGTTTGTTGATTTGTTTAAAATCCTCTTTAGTGAGTTTGTAGTTATTAGAATTCGTCATCTTCAATTTCCCCGCTTTCTACATTGCTTGCTGGAGCAGCTACAACTGTACGTTGGCTGTTTTTAAAGTGTTGCACTGCAAGGAAGATACCGATGATGGCAACCCCGATCATAGATACAGATTTGAAGTTGTTTGTGAAGGCAACCATTTGTTCTTTTGGAAGTTTTGCAAACGCATCTGTTCCAAGCATAGCAGAAATTGCAGCACCAACACTTTGAACATTGCTGTAAAGCACTGTCAACATCGCTGTCAAGCCAAAACCAAGGGCAAGATAGTGAAGGTGACGTTTCACAGGCAAGTAGTGAAGCAAGATCGCAAATCCAAGACCAGGAAGCATACGTCCTGCAAGAGTCAAGCCGTTTGCGAACCATTGATATTTTGCAACAAAGTCAACAACAGATTGGACAAAAGCACCACCAAAGGCAAGAGCCAAGAAGACTGGAAGAGCACGAGAGAGAGCCCAAGGAACAGCACCAAGAAGGTAGTTGCGTTCAATTCCTTTATAATCAAAGCGTTCGATCGCCGCATCAATACGGTGTGCAAAGGCAGTAGTACTCATACGGCCAAGGATATCTGCATAGGTCAAGAGAGCAGCTACGGGAACGGCAATAGTTGAAATCGCAATTTCTGGTTTAATACCTTGCGCTACTGAAAAGGCAGTTGCAAGAACGGCACCAGAAGTGGCGTCAATACGAGAAGCTCCACCGAAAGTACCTACACCGAGCACTGTCAATTGGAGAGACGCTCCGATAAAGAGACCTGTTCCTAAATCCCCCATAACAAGTCCTGTAATGAAACCAGCAAAGACTGGTGAGCCTGCTGATGAAACAATCGTCAACTCATCACAGATTTGATAAGCTGAGTACAAAGTAAGTAGTAAAATTTGCCACCATTGTATCATGACAATTTCCTCCTAAAAATTTTCTTTTACTTTAATAACTTCATAAAGTCTTCTGCAGTGTCGTTTGGCACCATCTGAGACGTAATCTTTACACCTTTTTCGTGGATCTTGTTGAAGTCTTCCACGTCCGCGTCCACCACATTGATCGAGCGGGTAATCGCACGTGTCTCATCAGATTGAGACATATTGCCGACATTCAGCGTTTCAAGCTGAACACCTGCTTCGATCAAACGAAGGAAACGATCAGGTTTGCGAGCTACGATAAAGAGTCGTTGGCTATCATATTTTCCAGCCAAGATATTTTCCGCAGCCTTTGCGACTGGCAAGATACTGAGCTTAACACCAGGTGGTGTCGCTAGTTTCAAGCCACTTTTTTCAATATCATTTTGAGCGACTTCATCATCGATCACCATGATACGTGAAACATTTAGTTTGGTAGTCCAAAGATTGGCTACCTGCCCGTGGATCAAACGTCCATCGATACGGCATCCTACAATAGTCATAAGTTTTCCCCCTTTACTTCTTTGAATGTAGGTTGTTGAACAAGTTGAAGTGTCTCTTGGTACCGCCCTTCTGTCTCAAAGACGATCAGGCTATTGGCTCCTTCTTTGAGGAAGCCATGAGGCACGTAAAGTGAAGTGGTCGGTCCGACCTCCCAGAAGCGACCAAGGTTATGGCCGTTGACAAAGACGACCCCTTTCCCAAATCCTGTCATATCCAGATAAGTGTCAAGGGTGTGGTCCAGCTGAAAATCATATCGGTAAAAGGCTGGAGCACCTGTCTGCCATTCCTTTGAAAAATCGAGCTGACTGAGATCTTGTAAATCCAGTGGGTACTGCTTCCAATGAAGGTGGAAATGCAAATCCACACAGACACCTGTGCGAATGCCCTTGTGCTGGCTATCAGCTAAGAGCTTGTGGCCGTAGTTGACACGTCCCATATTCTCAAGCAAGATTTTTAAATTCGTAACCGCTTTCTTTTTTCCTTTGATAAAAAGATCTTCACCGATCTCTGTTTGGTATTGCGTTGCTACATGTTGATCATCCAGGTAAATCTGTACCCGATCCCGGCCATCAATGATGCGCAGTTTTTCTTCTTCCGCATCCAACTCAAGGTCTGTCTCATATAGCAGATAACCTGTGGTTTGCCCTAACCCTTCCATCTTTTCCGGATAGAGACTGGTTTTGACTTGAGCCAAATTGTCCAGATTCCCAAAAAGACTAGTCTTGGTTGCCAAATGTAAAGTCTGCTCTGGCAAACACTCTTTGATGAGTGGTTCTTGCTGTGGGTATTCCGGATAATAGGTCGCCATCATTTTTTGAATAGCATAATACTTCTCCGTCGGATTGCCCTGCTCATTGAGCAAAGCCCCATAGTCATAGGATGTCACCTGTGGCAAATCAAGCGTACCCCGAGCTGAGCAACCATTCATGAAGCCGAAATTGGTTCCGCCATGAAACATATAGAGATTGATGGAGCCGAGCTCCAAGACCTCATGTACAGCTTCTGCCAACTCCTCTGGGTCCCTTCGAATCACGGGTTCCTTCCAGCGGGTAAACCAGCCATCCCAGAATTCCATACACATCAAGGGCCATTTCTTGCCGTATTCGTCAAAGAATTCTTTCATCTGACCAAAGTTATAGGCTGCTTTGGAACCGAAGTTTCCCGTCACAAAGAGGTCTTCTTCAATCAGGGTTCCTGTTCTTAGCGTTGCTCGCCATGGCCCATCCGATGTAAAGAGAGGACAGGTCACGCCTTTTTCCTTCATCAAATCCCGAATGGCACGCAGATAATCCTTATCTTCTCCATAAGAGCCGTACTCATTTTCCACCTGCATCATGAGGATTGGACCACCTTGATCCACTTGGTAGGGTGTCAACAAGCCAAGCAAGCGATCATAATAACGATCCACCGCTTCGATAAAGGCTGGGTCTGATGAGCGGATTCGCAGGTCTTCTTCCAAGAGCCAGGCTGGTAATCCACCAAATTCCCACTCTGCACAGATAAAGGGCGACGGCCTTACAATCATGTAAAGTCCTAGGGACTGGGCTGTTTGAATGAAACGCTCTAGATCCAATCGACCACTAAAGTCAAACTGCCCTTTGCGGGGTTCATGCGCATTCCAAGGGACATAGGTCTCAACCGTGTTAAAACCCAAAGCCTTTAGATTATACAAGGAATGATACCAGTCTGCTGGGTCAATTCGGAAATAATGGATCGCTCCGGATAAAATCTTGAAGGGTTGATCTTTTAAATAGAAAGCATCGCGAATCTCAAAAACTCCCATAAACGCCCCCCTTTCTTATATGTAACCCTTTTCATTTATTAATATAATAAATTATTTAAAAAATGTCAACACTTTTATAAAAAATATGTTAAAATAGGGTTAAATAAGAGAAATCTAAAGAGAGGTAGCACTATGGCAATTCCAAAGTACCAACACATCAAAGATGAATTGAAGCAGCAAATTATCTCCGGAAAATTTGAAAATGGAGATAAATTTTATACTGAAGCTGAACTCATTAAAATTTATGATGTCAGCTCTATCACCGTTGTCCGTGCTTTGAACGACCTCGCTGCTGATGGCTACATTGTCCGTCAGCAAGGAAAAGGAACCTTTGTTTCTCGTGCTCGAAAACACAAACTGGTTGAATTTTCAGATGTTGAAACCTTCCCAATCCAAAAGGCCAAAGTCAAAGTTCTCTCTATTAAACGTGGAAATACCTTAAGCATCCTAGACAAACTAGGCCTCAACCCAACGCAATTCTACTATAAGATCGAACGGACTCGCCAGACAGGGGATGATACCTATATCTTCCACCAAACCTATATTCCTGAACAATACATCAATCCAAACTATCCAAATTTGGAATACTATAGCTCTATCTATGATCGCTTCAAAGAAGACTACCACATTCATATGAATGATGAACACTTCGAAGAAGTCAACGAAATCGTCTTTCCTACACCAAACAAGGTTGCTAAAGTATTGAACATCGACGAAAATTTCCCAACGGTCAAACAAGTGAAGACGACCAAGCTAGAAGCGACTGGCCAAATCCTTGAATACACGGAAACCTATAAACGCGGTGACTACTACAAGATCAAGTTCATCTCCTGTGACCGCGATCACTAAGAACCAAAAAGACTGAGACATCTCGGTCTTTTTTATAGCTCCAGTATAGCACGTTGAAAACGATTTCTAAAGACCTCTTTAAAAATATATATAATTAGTGATAGTTTAGCTATAAAAAGTTTAAAAAGAGAGTGGGACAGAAATCGGTAATTCGTTAGAATTCGATTTCGTCGTCCCACCTCCGCACAGTTGAGTAGG